>NZ_CAXAXY010000006.1:0-72078 GCF_963972885.1 uncultured Pelagibacterium sp.
TCGGCCGCGGAATAGGTGCCATACCCGATCCGGTTGGCGGGCACTGCCAGCCAGTACTCGAAAAACGCAATCCCCCAGCTCACCAGCACCACGACCCACAGCGCCGCGCCGGGAAATTTCAGATGCCCGTACCAGGCGAAAATCATGAAGACGTTCGAGGCAATCAACAAAACGATCGGGGCGGCAAGGGATAGGAGCGAGGGCGCTGCGGCAAGTGCGGTCATGGCTGAGGTCTCGGACGCCGCCACGATTGGCGGACCGAAATCGAAAGCGCGCTTCCCGCGCCAAAATCAAGTCCAATCTTTTGTAACCAACACCGCCCTTAGCTGGCCCCGTCAGCCGCCGGTGTTCAGATGCACCGCCCGCAACGCGTCCATCTGTGCCTCCACGGCCCCCGGCCCGGCGCGATCGCGTGCCTCGCCCGTTGCCGCAAGCGCAGGATCGACCGGCATATGGCTGCGGCTCCAGCGGCTGATCTGTGCGATCACCGGCAGCAATTCAATGCCTTTTTCCGTCAGCGAATAGATGGCCTTGAGCCGGTGACGGGGATCGTCCGCCCGGGTGATAATGCCGATGCGCGTCAGCATGGCCAGCCGGTCCGCCAGAATGTTGGTGGAGATGCCCTCGTCCGAGCCCAGGAACTCGCGGAAATGCCGTTTGCCCGCAAACATCATGTCGCGGATGATCAAAAGGGTCCATTTGTCCCCGAACACTTCAAGACCGAGATTGATCGGACAGCCGGAACGAAACACTGATGAGTCCATGGGTTGACTCTAGGTCCAATGATTGCAAAAAACAAGTGATTGCATTTTGCAATCGTAAGGAGGAGGCGATGACGATTTTTGTGGTAGTGCACGGTGCCTGGACAGGCGCATGGGATTGGGACCGTGTGGCAAAGCGGCTGCGCGCGGCGGGCCATGACGTTTACGTGCCGACACTGAGCGGGCTGGGCGAACGCTCGCACCTGGCCCTGCTGCCCATCACCCTGAGCACCCATATCGACGACATCGTCAACGAGATGATCTGGCACGAGCTGACCGATGTGGTTCTGGTTGCCCATTCCTATGGCGGGTTCGTCGCAACGGGCGTGGCCGAGCGTGCGCTCGAGCGCATCGCCGCGATCGTCTATCTCGACGCTTTCATCCCTGAAGATGGCCAGTCCTTCGAAGACATCATGGGCGAAAAGCTGACCGGCCCCGTCGTGCCGGTGCCCGAAATCGGCGATGGCGAATACGCCACAAAGGCCGAAACCGACCGGGTAGCCGCGCTGGCCACGCCACAGCCCACCGGCACCTTCATCGAACGCCTCGAACTCACCGGCGCCTATCTCAAGATCGCCCGCAAGAGTTTCATCCTCGCCACCGGCTGGGACGGTTTTGGCTCTGTAGCCGCCCCGCTCCGCAACGATCCCGCCTGGAGCGTCCACGAATTGCCCTGCGGTCACGACGTCCCGCTGCTCATGCCCGATGAACTGGCAGACCTGCTGGAAAGGGCCTGACGTGCCCGCCCTGGCTCAGACCTCGCCCCTTATCGCCGGCCGCACTTTTTCCGCATAGAACGCCTTGAGCTTTTCATGCACGGACTGCGGAAGTTCGGGCAGATCGCCCGCCTCGGCATTGACCCCGATCTGGTCGGGCCGCGAAACCCCCGCGATGATCGTGGAGACCGCCTTGTGGTCCAAAATCCAGCGCAGCGCGAAAAGGCTCATCCGCTGGCCCTCGGGCACATAGCCGCGCAATTCGTCGGCCAGCTCCACCCCGACCTCGAACGGAATGCCGCCAAACGTCTCGCCCACTGAAAACGCCTGCCCGTCCCGATTGTAGCTGCGGTGGTCGGTAGGGGAAAATTCGGTGTCGCGCGTATATTTGCCCGACAGCAGCCCCGAGGCCAGCGGCAGGCGCACGATCACCCCCACGTCGCGCTCCATGGCTTTATCGAGCAGGCTTTCGGTCGCGTCCTGACGGAAGATGTTGAAAATGATCTGCAGCGTCGCCAGCCCTTCGTGCTCGAGACAGATTTCCGCTTCGGCGATCGTTTCCACGCTTGCGCCCCAGTTCTTGATCAGCCCCTCGGCCTTGATCTCGTCCATCCAGCCAAAGATTTCGCCCGCTTCGAGGACTTCGCGCGGCACGCAATGGAGCTGGGCGAGATCGATGCTCTCCACACACAGCCGCCGCGCCGACTCTTCGAGACTCTCGCGCACCCCGCCCTTTGTGTATTTGTCGGGATAGAGCGCCGCCGTCCGGCCCACCTTGGTGGCCACCACCAGCCCGTCGGGCTTGCCATAGAACGTGCCGATCCGGTGCTCGGACAGCCCGTTGCCGTAAACGTCCGCCGTATCCCAGAAATTGACCCCCAGCCGCGCCGCATTGGCCAGGATGGTTGAGGCGTCCATATCCTCGATCGGGCCGAAATCGCCGCCCAGTTGCCAGGTGCCCAATCCGATTTCGGAAACCAGAAAGTCGGTTTTGCCCAATCGCCGCGTTTTCATCTTTGTCCTGCCTCTCGGGTTGTCCGGTTCTCTTTGGTGATAAGCGAGCATGCCATCCGATGCAATTGACGAGAGGTCATTGCGCGTGGCACATCTAGAACCGTGTTGGTTCCCCTTTCGTTGCAAGAGTCGAAACGGGAAGCAAAAGGGAACACGGTGCGGACGACCCAAAAGGGGCCAATGCCGTGGCTGCCCCCGCAACTGTAAGTCGCGATGGATTTCGGAATTATCCACTGGCCCAAAGGCCGGGAAGGCATCCGGGAACCGATAAAGCGATCAGCCAGGAGACCTGCCAGCACACCGGCCCGGCCCCATGAGGGGGCCGGCATATCGCGTTCGCACACGGAGGGTGTTGCCATGACGACTGCAACTGTTTCGGCGGCTGGTCCGCTATCTGTTTCCCAAAGACTGCTCCTTGGAGCCCTGTTTCTCGTCCTCGGCGCGGTGTTCGTCGCGGGCACGGGCTTTGCCGGCGATTATCGTGCCCATAACGGGGCCCACGATACCCGCCATTCCATGGGCTTTCCCTGCCATTAAGGCAGGATCGGGGATTCAATCACATGTTTAGAAATCTGTTCTTCGCGGCGCTCATCGCCGCGTTGTGTGCCGGCTTGGCCACATCCATCATCCAGCATTTCCGGCTGATCCCCCTGATCGTCGCCGCCGAAAGCTATGAGGGCGAAGCCCCCCACGATCACGGCGAACAAACCGTCGCGCCCCATTCCCACGACGAAGGCGAATGGATGCCCGCCGACGGGTTCGAGCGCACCGCTTTCACCGTGGCCGCCAATCTGCTCATGGCCGCCGGCTTTGCCTTCGTCATCACGGCGATTTCGCTCATCTTCAACCTGCCCGTAACCCCACAGACGGGGCTGGCTTGGGGGGTCGGCGGGTTCATCGCCTTTTCCCTCGCGCCCGCCCTTGGCCTGCCGCCGGGCCTGCCCGGCATGCCGGTCGCCGAAACCGGCGCGCGGCAGATCTGGTGGGTCTTTGCCGCCGTCTCCACGGCGCTCGGCCTGCTGGCGATTGCCAAATGGCGCACATGGTGGGCCCTCGCTTTGGCCGCGATCCTCATCGTTCTGCCGCACGTCGTCGGCGCGCCCCGGCCCCCGCTCGAGGAGACCGGCGTTCCCGCCGGCCTCGCTGCGTCCTTTGCGTCCGCCGTTCTCGCCAACGGGCTCGTCTTCTGGGTGGTGCTCGGTGTCAGCTATGGTGTTCTCACGTCACGCTTTTCACGGAGGGTCTCATGACCTCGAAAATCCCCACAACCGTCATCACGGGCTTTCTCGGCGCCGGCAAGACAACGCTGGTCCGCCATCTTCTCGCCCACGCCAAAGGCAAGCGCATAGCGCTCATCATCAACGAGTTCGGCGATATCGGTGTCGACAAGGACGTCCTGGCCGGGTGCGGTGATGAAACCTGCCGCGAGGAGGATATGATCGAGCTTGCCAATGGCTGCATCTGCTGCACCGTTGCCGATGATTTCATCCCCACGATGAAACAGATCCTCGCGCGCCCCGACCGCCCCGATCACATCGTCATCGAAACCTCCGGCCTGGCGCTCCCCCAGCCCCTGATCCGCGCCTTCAACTGGCCCGAGATCAAGGCCGAGGTCACCATCGATGGCGTCGTCACCGTCGCCGATGCCGCCGCCCTCGCCGAAGGCCGCTTCGCCGCCAATGAAGAGGCCGTCGACGCCCAGCGCCGGCTCGACGAAATGCTCGATCACGAAACCCCGCTCGGCGAACTCTTCGAAGACCAGATGGTCGCCGCCGACATGATCGTTCTCAACAAGACCGATTTGGTCGATCCCGCCGCCCTGGAAGCGGTGGAGTCAGAACTCAAAAAACACATGCGCAAGGGCACCCAGATCGTGCGCGCCGCCAACGGCCACGTCGATACAATCGCGCTTCTCGGTCTTGGCACGTCCACAGAGGACAATCTGGCAGGCCGCGAAAGCCATCACGAGCTTGAGCATGACGGTGAAGGCCATGAGCACGACGATTTCGATTCGTTCTCGCTCACCATCCCGTCCGGCCCCGGCCGCGATCAGCTCCTTGCCGCCATCGCCGATACCATCGCCACCCATGACGTTCTGCGCCTCAAAGGCTTCGCCGCCATCCCCGGCGCCCGCGCCCGCCTCGCCATCCAGGCCGTCGGCCCCCGCGTCAACGCCTATTTCGACCGCGACTGGCAAGAGGGCGAAACCCGCGAAACCCGCCTCGTGGTCATCGGCGAAAGCCCCCTGGCCCGCGATGCGATTGAAGCGAGCATGAAAAAGATGGCCGAGGCGGCGTAGCGTCATGCTGATCTTGCCGGACTTGAAAAGCCCATCGACCCGTCGCGCCTCACGGAGATCGGCGGCGATCGGCTTTTTAGGCCCAATTGTCGGATCGCTTACCGTCTTTGCCAGCGTGATGCTCGCCGAGCGCATATGGCTCTCGAGCGATTTCACAACCAGTTTCTGGTCGGATCTAGGATATTTTCTGTTCTTCGGCTGGTTTGTCGGCTTCTTGCCGGCGCTGGTTTCGGCATACGTGTGGTTCAGCGTTGGATGCCGCTTGAGCCACCCACTCGCGCGTACGATCGCCGCCCTCATAATCGGTGGCATTTCCGGTGCGGTGTTGATTTGGCCAGTGCTGCTTCTTTTCGGCCACAGCTTCGCGCCCTTCAGTGCGTTTTCGTTTCTGGGTGGTGTCGGTGGAGCGGTCGCCCTTGCCGCCACTGCGCTGCCCTGGAGCGACCACTGATGCATCTGCTTGCCGCCCAGGCCGGCGCCCTCCAGCAGGAGGGCGAGGCCATCGATCTTGCCCAAACCCCGGGCGATTTTGCCTTTGCCTCCTCAGCCGATAGCGAACTGGCCATGCTGGCCGCCGCCGCCGATAGGGCCGGCGAGGACGGCTTGCGGCTGGCCAATCTCATGCGGCTGACCCACAATTTCTCGGTCGACCTCTGGTGCCAGGATACCCTTGCTCATTCCAAACTGATTGTCATCCGCCTGATCGGCGGTTCGGCCTATTGGCCCTATGGCTGCGATGAAATCGAAATGCTGGCGCGGCAAAAATCGATTCCTCTGGCCTTCCTGCCCGGCGACGCCACCCCCGACCCGATCCTATTGGCCCGCTCGACCATTGCTGACGCCGATTGGTATGCTCTCCACAAACTGTTTCTGACCGGCGGTCCCGACAATGCGGACGCGATCCTATCGGCCTTTCGCGCCCTCGCTGCGGGCAATCCCATCGCCCATGCCCCCGATCCCTTCCCCGCCTTCGGCTTCTGGGATCGCCAACGCGGCATCGTCAGCGCGCCGGCGCGCGGTGTCTGTCCCGAACCAATCGACACACCGCATAAAAAGCCGGCCCATGTGCCCATCCTGTTTTACCGCGCCGTGCTCGAAGGATCGGGCACAGCGACCCTCGAAGCACTGACAAGCGGGCTGGAACGTCAGGGCCTTGCGCCGGTCCCCATCGTCATCTCCTCGCTCAAAGCACCCGAATGCGCTGCGTTCGTGCGCCAGGCACTGGGTGACATCGAGCCCGCCGCGATTCTCAACCTCACCGGCTTCGCCCTGGGCATCAACGATCTCACGCCCGAGAAAAACCCCTTCGCACTGACCGACGCGCCGGTCATCCAGCTCGTCCAGGGCTCGCGCCCGCCCATCATGTGGGAAGCCGATCCGCGCGGTTTGACCTCCAAGGACCTCGCCATGCAGGTGGTCCTGCCCGAAATCGATGGCCGCGTCGGCGCGCTGATCGTCGGCCACAAGGCCGAAGCGGTCTGGCACGAGCGCACCCAATGCCCGCTCACCGCCTTCACCCCCGAACCCGACGGCATCGCCCGCGCCACCGACCTCGCACAAAACTACGCCCGCCTGCGCGCCAAATCGCCCGCCGAGCGCAAGATCGCCCTCGTCCTCGCCAACTACCCGCTAAAGGATGGCCGCCTCGCCAACGGCGTCGGCTATGACGCCCCCCAATCGAGCGTCGAGATTCTCAAAACCCTCGCTGAAACGGGCTATGATATTGAGCCCGTTCTGCCGTCGGGCACCGCCCTTATCGAGCACCTCCAGACCGGCCCCACCAATGCCCGCCCGCACAACGGCATCTCCGACGCCATCCTGCCGGTTAAAACCTACAAGGCCTGGCTCGAAACCCTCCACCCCTGCATACGCGAGGACGTCCCCCAACGCTGGGGCGCCCCGGAAGCCGATCCCTTCGTGCGCGGCGACGCCTTTCATCTGCCGATAAAAATCTTCGGCAACATCGCCATCCTTCTCCAGCCCGCCCGCGCCTACGATGTGGCTGAGGAGATCAGTTTCCACGACCCCAATCTCGTGCCGCCTCACGCCTATATCGCCTCCTATCTCTGGCTGCGCCACGCCTTTGGCATCGACGCGCTGATCCACAATGGCAAGCACGGCAATCTCGAATGGCTGCCCGGCAAGGCCAATGCCCTCGATTCAGAATCCTACCCCTCGGTCCTCTGGGGCCAGCTCCCCCATTTCTATCCCTTCATCGTCAACGATCCGGGCGAGGGCACCCAGGCCAAGCGCCGCACCGGCGCCACCATCATCGACCATCTGGTCCCGCCTCTCACCCGCGCCGAAACCTATGGGCCCCTGAAAGACCTCGAAGCCCTGCTCGATGAATACTACGCCGCGCTCGGCATGGACCAGCGCCGGCTTGAAAGCCTCAAACGCAAGATCCTCGATTTCACCCGCGATGCGCGGCTCGATCTCGATCTGCGCCTGCCCGAGGATGAAACCGAAGCCCTCAATCAGATCGACAATTTCCTGTGTGAACTCAAAGAGGCCCAGATCCGCGACGGCCTGCACATCTTCGGTCAATCGCCCACCGGCACATTCGAGCGCGATCTGCTCGTCGCCTTCGCCCGCGTCCCGCGCGGGCAAGGGCAGGGGGGCGATGCTTCATTGATCCGCGCCCTGGCCGACGATCTCAAACTCGGCATCGATCCCCTCTCGCTCGATCTTTCCGCCCCCTGGACCGGCCCAAAACCCGAGGCGCTCGATACGCCCGGTGTCTGGCGCTCCAACGGCGATACCATCGATCGCCTCGAAGCCCTCGCCGCCGATCTCGTCACCGGCCGCGCCCCCGATCCGGCTTGGACCGCCACGGCCGCCGTCCTCGACACCATCCAAACCACCATCCGCCCGCGCTTGGCCGCGTCCGGCCCCAACGAGATCAAATCGCTCCTCGATGGCCTTGCGGGAAAATTCGTTGCCCCCGGCCCTTCGGGTGCCCCCACAAGAGGCCGGGTCGATACCCTCCCCACTGGCCGCAATTTCTATTCGGTCGATAACCGCGCCATCCCCACCCAGACTGCATGGGCTCTGGGCAGCAAGGCCGCCGAAAATCTCCTCAAACGCCACTATCAGGATCACGGCCTCTGGCTCACCTCGCTCGCCATGAGTGTCTGGGGCACCGCAAACATGCGCACCGGCGGCGACGACATCGCCCAGGCGCTAGCGCTCATCGGCGCCAAACCGGTCTGGCAGGGCGCCTCGCTCACCGTTTCGGGATACGAGATCATCCCGCTCGCCAAACTCGGCCGCCCCCGTGTCGATGTCACCCTGCGCATCTCCGGCCTGTTCCGCGATGCCTTCCCCGCCCAGATTGCTCTCTTCGACCGCGCAATCCGCGCCATCGGAGCGCTCGACGAGCCCATCGAGGATAACCCCATCGCCGCCCGCATGCGCACCGATGCTCTGGCCATGATGGAACGTGGCACCACACAGGACGAAGCGGGTTTGCGCGCCGGCCACCGCATTTTCGGCGCCGCGCCGGGCGGCTATGGCACCGGCCTTGGCAAGCTGGTCGAGACCGGCAAATGGGCCGAAAAATCCGACCTTGCCGAAGCCGTCCTCGCCACCGGCCAATATGCCTATGGCGCCCGAACCGAAGGCGTGCCCGAAAAAACGCTGTTCGCCGCGCGCCTGAAATCGGCTGATGCCGTCGTCCACGTTCAGGACAATGCCGAGCACGATCTGCTCGATTCCGACCAGTATTATCAGTTCGAAGGCGGCCTTTCCGCCGCCGTCGAAACCCTTTCCGGCCACAAGCCCGCCGCCTACCATCTCGACACCTCCCGACCCGAAACGCCGAAAGTGCGCACGCTCGAGGAAGAAATCGCCCGGGTGATGCGCGCCCGGGTCGTCAATCCCAAATGGATCGATGCCATGAAGCGCCATTCCTATCGCGGCGCCTTTGAAATCATCGCGACGGTCGATTTCATGTTCGGCTTTGCCGCCACCACGGGCGCGGTCAAATCCCACCATTTCGACATGGCTTTTGCCGCCTTCATCGAGGACGACGCCACCCGCGATTTCCTCATCGCCGCCAACCGCTTCGGCTATGACGAGCTGATCGAAAAGTTTTCCGAAGCCCGCACCCGCGGCTTCTGGACCCCCCGCTCCAATTCCGCCTACGCTTATCTCGAGGACGAGACATGACCGAACGCCAGCCCAAAAAGACCGACCTCATGTCCGAGGCGGAGCGCGACGCCTATCATGCCGAAAAGATGAAAAAGAAAAAGGCGGCCCGCGACAAGCTGGTCGAGGCCAACGCCAATGAAAAGGGCCTGCTCATCGTCCACACCGGCAAGGGCAAGGGCAAATCCACAGCCGCTTTCGGCATGGTCTTCCGCGGCATCGCCCACGGCTTCAATGTCGGCATCGTCCAGTTCGTGAAAGGCAAATGGCACACCGGCGAGCGCGACATCCTCGAGCATTTCCCCGATCAGGTCTCGATCAACGCCATGGGCGATGGCTTT
This sequence comes from uncultured Pelagibacterium sp., assembly GCF_963972885.1. Lineage (NCBI taxonomy): Bacteria > Pseudomonadati > Pseudomonadota > Alphaproteobacteria > Hyphomicrobiales > Devosiaceae > Pelagibacterium > uncultured Pelagibacterium sp. The sequence continues at coordinate 9,281 of NZ_CAXAXY010000006.1, forward strand.
ACCTGGGAAACCCAGGACCGCCAGCGCGATCTGGCCGCCGCCCGAAAGGCCTGGGACCGGGCAAAGGAACTGATCGCCGACCCCGACTATCAGATGGTCCTGCTTGACGAGCTCAACATCTGCCTGCGCTACGATTACCTGCCGCTCGATGAAGTGATCGAAACCCTCAAATCCCGCCCCGTCGACAAGCACGTCATCGTCACCGGCCGCAACGCCAAGGACGAGCTTGTCGAAATCGCCGATCTGGTCACCGAAATGACCCAGATCAAACACCCCTTCCGCGAACAGGGCATCAAGGCCCAGGCGGGAATTGAATTCTAAATTGGGTTAAATGGCCCCAGGACCAGTCGAGATTCAGCTCAGGGTGAGCCGAAAATGATGGTTTTCGAGAACTGGAGCGGAGCGTACTTATGTACGCGAGCACCGGAAGCGCAGAAAACCGCCATTTGCAGGCCACCATGGGCTGAATGTCGATTGGTCCTAAAAGCAGGCCCCGTCCTGGGCCAGGCTCTGCCCCAGCCGGTTGACCACCGCGTCGAACCCCGGAACGTCCATCGCCGGATAGTCGAGCCGCACATTGGCGGTCTGCCGCCCGTTACAGACAAGGATGGTCTTGGCATAAAAGACGTGCCCGCCGCGCGTTCCGCCCCACGCGGCCCAATCGGGGGTTTCCGAGCGATAGGTGATCGCCCAGCCCTCGTCCTCTTCCGCCCCGATCCGGCGACCCATTTCGGTCAGAAAATCGGCGCCCTGGCTCGGACCGCCCCATACGGTAATCACCGCGCGCCCGTTCGATGCGCGAAACCGTTTGCCTTCGCCGGCCACCTGGGCCGGACCATCGGCGGCGAAATCTGCCGGAACATCGACAGCCGCCCCGAATCGCGGATTGACATAGCGTGTCCAGTCCGCCGCCGGCAAGCTGCCGGAAACGCTGGAAAAAAAGGCAATGGCGAGGACAAGTGAGCGCAACATTTGGCGATGATTGCCCACCGATTGTGGCTTTCGCAAGCCATCTCTGGGCTGCCATGGTTCCGCTCGGGCCACAATTGGCGTAAACAATGGCCACAAAACCGGCGCTTGGGGCAGGGGCAAGTGAAAAGACCATCCATTGGAGACGTGGCGCGCCAGGCCGGCGTGTCGACGGCAACTGTGTCACGGGCCATCAACGCGCCCGAAACCGTTACCGAAAAGACCCGCCGCAAGGTGCAGGAGGCCGTTGACGCGCTTCACTATGTGCAATCGGAAACCGCGCGCAATTTCAAAAAGCAGCGCGCCAACACCGTGCTGGTCGTCGCCAACGATATCGGCAATATCTACTATTCGGAAATCTTCCGCGGCGTTCAGCGCCGGGCCGAAGCCTCGTCCTATTCCACGATCATTGCCAATCCCAGCCCCGGCGGCACCCAGGATCTGATCCTGTCCAATTTGCGCAACGCCAAGGTCGATGGCGTCATCATCCTCTCGGGCCACGAAATCGCCGATCACGATCTTTCGCTGCTGCAACAGCTCTATTCGGGCACCCCGCCCATCGTCGCCATGAGCGAGGAGCGCGGCTATATGCGCGTGCCCCATATCCTCATCGACAATGAACGGGCCGGCTATATCGCCGGCCGGCACCTCATTGAAATGGGCCACACCCGCATCGGCCACGCCTATGGCCCCCACCGCACCCCTGTGCGCCGCGCCCGCGCCAACGGGTTGCGCCGGGCGCTGACCGAAGCCGGTGTCGCCATCAATGACACATGGTTTTTCGAAGGCGGCTTTTCGGCCATCGGCGGGCGCGCCGCCGCCCAGAGCTTCCTTTCGCTCAAGGACCGCCCCACCGCCGTTTTCTGCGCCAATGACGAGGCGGCCATGGGATTCATATCCCAGCTTCACCGCTACGGCATCTCGGTGCCCGGCGATCTCTCGGTCATGGGGTTCGACGATATCGTGCTGGCCGATACATACGTTCCGGGCCTGTCCACAGTGCACCAGCCCAAGGAGGAAATGGGCCGCCACGCCATGAACCTGGTCCTCGACATCATCGAGGCCCGCACTAAGTCCGATCTTCCCATCATCGAATTGCCCGTCCACCTCGTCCCCCGCGAGTCGGTTACCCGCATCACCTGACCACCAGGCCGAGGCTGTCCCCCAACCCCTCCCCCCAACCACCGTCATCCCGGGCCAAGACCCGGGACCCAGTACCCGGCAGAGCCAGCAGTCTTCATCTCGTTTCATACCCCCTGCAACTGCAACACCGCTGGGTGTACTGGATCCCGGAACAAGTCCGGGATGACCGTGGAGGCGAGACGAGCCCGTGCGAACCAGCTTCATCGTTCACCACCCGCCCAACCTTGCCTATTGCCCCCAACCCCTCCCCCCACCACCGTCATCCCGGGCGAAGACCCGGGATCCAGTACCCCCAACCTCTCTTCCCGCCCCCAACACATTGCCCATTCCCCCCAACCATGCTAGGCGAAAAAACCGAACTGCCTCACTCAACTTAAATTTTGGCGTTGAAGACCCCGCTCGTATTTTCCACCTCGCCTCGCGGCGATGAAATCGCCCGCCACGTGGCCCAGCTTCTGGGTGCGCCGGTGCATCTGTGCGGTCCGGGGCGGATCGATGCGGCACCGCTGGTCGCCGATGCCTATCGCCAGGGCGCCCCCATTGTGGGCGTATGCGCCACCGGCGCCTTGATCCGGCTGCTCGATGGCACGCTGGGCGACAAGATGTCCGAGCCGCCCGTGGTCGCGGTTTCCGCCGATGGCAAGGTTGCCGTCCCCCTGCTTGGCAGCCATCGCGGCGCCAACGCGCTGGCCCGCTGGATCGCTGATGGCTTTCGCGGCTTTGCCGCTGTCACCGCCACCTCCGATACGCTTTACGATTTTTCCCTCGATGACCCGCCGCCGGGCTATGTGGTGGCCAATCCAGATGCCGTGCGCCCGCTCATGGCAGCGCTTTTGAAGGGCGAAAAGCTGCGCGTCGAGGGCCTGTCGGGCTGGCTGGAGCTGGCGGGCTATCCCGTCTCGCGCCATGGCAGCCAGCTTTTGCGCCTCACCGAAAGCCCCGCGCCCGGCCCCGGCCTGCTCGTCCATCCCAAAACCGTGGTCGGCGGCATTGGCTGCACCAGCAAGGCCCAAACGCGTGAGGTCATAACCCTTCTCGAAGCTGCCCTGGAAACCGCCGGCATCGCCCCGAAAGCCCTCGCCGCGCTGGCCACCATCCACACTCATGGCAAAACCCCCGCGCTCATCGAAGCGGCCGCCCATTTCGGCGTGCCCCTGCGCACCTTCACCCGCCGCGAGATCGACCGTGAGAAAAAACGCCTGGTCACCCCTTCCGCCAGTGTCGAGGCGGCAATCGGTCTTTCGGGCGTGTGCGAAGCGGTGGCGATAAAGGCAGGCACGCTCATCGTGCCCAAGCAGATTGCGGGCAATGTCACCTGCGCGCTGGGCCGGGCCGATACGCCCCTAGACGTCAGCCGGTTCGGAAAATCCGCGTAACGCTCTGGTGCGCCCAGACAACCGAATCCACGGCATTCGCCTTGGGCAACCGGGGGCGCTTTATCACGATGATCGGGATGGAAAGCTGCACCGCCGCCTCCAGTTTGCCGGCCACCTGCGTCCCGCCCGAATTCTTGGTCACCAGATGGGTGATGCCGCGTTCCTGCATCAGGTGCAGCTCATCTTCGAGGGTAAACGGCCCGCGCGCCGCAATCACGCGCCAATCGTCGGGAAGCCCCGCCGGCACCTCGATCATCCGCGCTGTGTAATGGCATCCTGTATAGGCCAGAAACGGTCCCAGCTCCTGCCGGCCCACGGTCAGCAGAACCCGCGCGCCGCGGGGCAGGGCGTCGGCGGCGTCCTGGGCCGTGCCCACCTCGATCCAGGTCGCGCCCTCGGGCTTTTTCCAGGCCGGGCGCTCGAGCCGAATCAGCGGCACATCGGCGTCCGCCGCCGCGGCAACGCAATTGGCCGAAATCTGCGCCGCAAAGGGGTGGGTGGCGTCGACCAGCAGATCGATACAGTTCTCCCCGATATATCGAGCCAACCCCTCCTTGCCGCCAAATCCCCCGATGCGCACGATTCCGGCCGGAAACCGCGGCGTGTCGGTTCGCCCGGCCAGCGAGGTGATGACCTCGTAGCCGGCATCGACCAAAAGGCCTGCCAGTTCGCGCGCCTCGGTCGTGCCGCCAACGATCAATATGCGCCTGCCAATGGTGTCGCGATTGCCCATATCCATGGCATAGATTTATACAGCGCTACGAAAAAGGAAATGGGGATTCGCGTGTTCGGCTGGCTCAGGCGCAAACCGGTGGAAAAGGGCCATTTTGCCGCCCTCGATTCCGCGCGCTTTCCGGTCTTTGCGCCCGGCTCGGTCTGGCTGGTCGGCGCAGGCCCCGGCGCGCCCGGCCTCATCACTCTCTTGGGCTATCACGCCCTGGGCCAGGCCGATGTCATCGTCTATGACGCCCTTGTCGGCCCGGGCCTGCTCGATATGGCCAACCCGAAGGCCGAAAAGATCTATGCGGGCAAACGCGGCGGCAAGCCCTCGCCCAAACAGGCCGATATCACCCTAAAACTGGTCGAACACGCCAAAGCGGGAAAACGCGTGCTGCGTTTGAAGGGGGGCGACCCCATGATGTTCGGGCGCGGCGGCGAGGAGGTCCAGACCCTTGCCCGCGAGAACATCGCCTTCCGCATCGTGCCCGGCATTACCGCCGGCATTGGCGGGCTGGCCTATGCCGGCATCCCCGTCACCCATCGCGACACCAACCACACTGTGGTTTTTTTGACCGGCCACGACGAAAAGGGCGGCATCCCCCAGGGCGTGGATTGGGCCTCCATCGCCACCGCCTCCCCGGTCATCGTCATGTATATGGCCGTCAAGCATCTCCCCTCGATTGCCGAAAAGCTGATCGCCGCCGGCCGCGACCCCGCCGATCGCCTCGCCATCGTCTCCAACGCCGCCTTGCCCGATCAAACCGTTCTCGAAACGAGCTTGGGCCGGGCCGGGGAGCTGGCCGACGCCAGTGTCCCCACCCCGGCCGTCATCGTCCTCGGCCCTGTCTCACGCTATCGCGAAACCTTCGACTGGTACGCCGGAAGCCTGCGGGAGAACACCATTGGCTGAAGCGCTCCACGCCACCAACGCGTCTCCTGCTCCCACGGTCCCCGGTCTCACCTCCCAACCCTCGCACTCCCCTGCGCTCGTGGCTTCCCCCAAGCCCTCCCACCCCCCATCGCTGCCCCGGCGAAAGCCGGGGCCCATGTACGCCTCGGCCAATATCAGAGCTTGGGCCAATGCCGCTGGCACCCGGCTGAAATTTATCCCGGCGAAAGCCGGGACCGGGGCAGCGAGGCTGCAGACCTGCGCACCGGCAGCGTTTGACGCTCCAGGAGGCGCCTCGTGACTGACCCGTCCCCCCGCGGCTTCATCATTGCCGCCCCCCGCTCGGGCTCGGGCAAGACCGCCGTAACGCTCGGCATCGCCCGCGCGCTCACAAATGCGGGCTATCGCGTCGCCCCGGCCAAGACCGGCCCGGACTATATCGATCCCGCCTTTCTCTCCAGGGCGGCTCAAGCGGATGCAGGCGAAGTGGAAACCGGTTCGCCGTTCGCAGCCGCGACACAAAAAAGCACGGCCGCCATCAATCTCGACCCATGGGCCATGGACGCCAAAACCCTTACGGCGCGCGCCGCCCAACACGCCGAGCGCCACGACATTTTGCTCATCGAAGGCGTCATGGGCCTGTTCGATTCCGCCATCGATGGCAAAGGCTCCACGGCCGATCTCGCCGCAACGCTCGACCTGCCGGTCATCCTCGTTGTCGATTGCGACCGTCAGGCCCAGTCCGTCGCAGCATTGGTCCACGGCTTTGCCTCATGGCGAAACGACGTGACGATCGCCGGCATCATCCTCAACAAGGTCGCGTCCGACCGTCACGAAACCATGCTGCGCGATGCGCTGGCCAAAACAGCCATCCCCTGCCTTGGCGCCATCCCCCGCCGCGCCGACCTCGCGCTCCCCGAACGCCATCTCGGTCTGGTCCTCCCCGGCGATATCGAAGGCATCGAGGACCATCTGGCCCGCGCCGGGTCGATCATGACCACCCATCTCAATTTCCGCCTGCTTGGCGCCATCGCCGCACCCGTCGCGCCCGCCGCGCAAATCGCCAGCCTTGCGCCGCTGGGCCAGCGCATCGCCATCGCCCACGACGCGGCCTTTGCCTTTATCTATCCCCACCTGCTCGAAAGCTGGCACAATGCCAGCGCATCGCTGAACTTTTTTTCGCCCCTGGCAAACGAAGCGCCCGATGCAGATGCCGACGCGGTTTTCCTCCCCGGCGGCTACCCTGAACTGCATGGCGCCACCCTCGCCAATGCGTCGAGTTTCAAATCGGGCCTTATCAACGCCCGCGACCGTGGCGCGCTGATCTATGGCGAATGCGGTGGCTATATGGTCCTGGGGCAAACCCTGACCGACAAATCGGGGGCCACTTACCCCATGGCCGGTCTTTTGCCGGTCTCAACCGCCATCGACCGCCCCAGGCGCGTCCTCGGCTATCGCCGCCTCACCCATGCCTCGCCATTGCCGTGGCCGGAAAAACTGTGCGCGCACGAATTTCATTATTCCCAACAATATTTCCCCAATGTTGAGCAATCTGGGGTCACCGAACGCTCAACTCCATACCTTTTAGCGCCATTGTTTGGCGCGGTTGACGCCCTGGGAACCGCCCTCGATCCCATGGGTTGCGTCCTTGAAAATGTCATGGGCTCCTACGCCCATATCATCGAAGGCGCCGCACAATGACCCGCGCCATCATGGTCATGGGCACCGGGTCTGATGTCGGTAAGTCCTTGATAGTGGCCGGACTTTGCCGCGCCTTTGCCAATCGCGGCCTTTCGGTTTCGCCCTTCAAGCCCCAGAACATGTCCAACAATGCCGCCGTCACATCAGATGGCGGCGAGATCGGCCGCGCCCAGGCCCTCCAGGCCAAAGCCGCCCGCAAACAACCCACCACCCTGATGAACCCCGTCCTGCTCAAGCCGGAAAAAGACACGGGTTCTCAAGTGGTTATAAGGGGACAGCGCGTCGCCTCCATGTCGGCCCGCGACTATTTCGCGTCCCGCAGCCAATTTATGCCCGCCGTCATCGATGCGTTTAAACTCCTTGCAGCTCAAAACGATCTCATCATCGTCGAGGGCGCCGGCAGTGCATCGGAAATCAACCTCCGCGATGGCGATATCGCCAATTTCGGTTTCGCGCAGGAAACAAAAATTCCGGTGATCCTTGTCGGTGATATTCATCGCGGCGGCGTCATCGCCGCGCTGGTCGGCACCTTCGCCGTCATCGCGCCCCAAGATGCCGATCTGATCGCGGCAACGCTGGTCAACAAGTTCCACGGCGATCCATCGCTGTTCGATGCTGGCCGGACCTTCGTACAAACCCGTACAGCCCGCCCCTGTCTCGGCGTCGTCCCCCATTTTGCACCCGCCAGCCGTCTTCCAGCAGAAGACGTCTTAGCCCTTGAAAATATTGAACAAAATTCAGCCGAAACCGTCATTGCCGTGCCGCGTCTGGCCCGCATCGCCAATTTCGACGACCTCGATCCCCTGCGCGCCGAACCCGGCGTCCGCCTCGTCATCGTTCAGCCCGGACAGCCCATCCCGCGCGAAGCAAAACTCGTCATTCTCCCCGGCTCGAAAGCCACTCGTGCCGATCTCGATTTCCTCCGCCTCCAGGGCTGGGACATCGACATCGCCGCCCACATCCGCGCCGGCGGCCACGTCCTTGGCATCTGCGGCGGCTACCAGATGCTCGGAGATTGGGTGGCCGACCCTGACGGCATCGAGGGGAAAGCCGGTCAATCCCAAGGACTTGGCCACCTCGCCGCCACCACCCGCCTCGAAGGCACAAAGCAACTCCGCCTCGAAACCGCCACCGACGCCATCTCCCAGTTACCGCTCACCGGCTACCACATGCACATGGGCACAACTATCGGCCCCGACACATCCCGCCCCTTCGCCCATGTCGACGGCGCACCCGAAGGCGCCCGCTCCGCCGATGGAAAGATCATGGGCACCTATCTGCATGGCCTTTTCGCCGCCGACGCCTTCCGCCGCCAATTCCTTGCAAACCTTGGCATTTCCACCGATCCGCTGCTCGATTTCGACGCGACGATCGATCGAACCCTGGACGATCTCGCCGCCCATCTCGAAACCCATCTCGACCTCGATGCCGTTCTCGCCCTCGCCCGGGAGCCGCAGCCTTGATCGCCTTTCTCGCCGCAATCCTCGAGCGGTTCGTGGGCTATCCCGCCTGGCTCACCGATAGGATCGGCCATCCCGTAATCTGGATCGGCAGGCTGATCGACGCTCTGGACAGCCGCCAGAACGACCCCGAAAAATCCTCTGGTTCCCGCAAGATAGCCGGCGTTCTCGCCATCGCCATCGTGGTTCTCGCCGTTCTCATCGTCACCCTCGGCCTCCAGCAGGTCCTGCGTTTTCTGCCCTTCGGCTGGCTCATAGAAATCCTCCTCGCCTCAACCCTGATCGCCCAGAAAGGCCTGCGCGACGCCGTCCTCGCCGTCGCCCGCGCCCTGCGCGAACAGGGCATCGAAGGTGCCCGCCGCGAAGTCGCCCACATCGTGGGCCGCGACACAGCCGAGCTCGACGAGGCCGAAATCTCCCGCGCTGCCATCGAGACCCTGGCCGAAAACACCTCCGACGGCGTCATCGCGCCGCTATTGTTTCTCGCCCTGTTCGGCCTGCCCGGCGCCGCGATCTACAAGGCAATCAACACCGCCGATTCCATGATCGGCCATCGCTCCGAGCGCCACGCAGCCTTTGGCTGGGGGTCAGCAAAGCTCGACGATCTGGTCAATTTTATCCCGGCGCGCCTCACGGCCGGCCTCTTCGCCCTCGCCGCCCGCACCATGCCACAAGCCGAGCCCAAAGCCGCCTGGGAAGCCGCCCGCCGCGACGCACCCAATCACGCCTCCCCCAATGCCGGCTGGCCCGAAGCCGCCATGGCCGGGGCCCTGGGCTTCGGTCTCGGCGGCGCGCGCGCCTACAAGGGCGAGACGCTCGATCTGCCGAAAATGGGTAAGGGCAAGCGAAACCTCACCGCCGAGGATATCGCAACCGCCATAAGCCTTTACGACAGGGCCATGCTCATCGCGCTCGGCATCCTTGCCGTCTGGGCGCTATTTTCGATGGTCTTCTAAAGCTTGGGCGCCTTGCCCTTGACCACCATGGGCAGCCCGGCGACGACGAAATAGACGTGCTCGCAAATCCCCGCCAGTTCCTGATGCGCCGCCCCGGTCAGATCCCGAAAGGTCCGCGCCAGCGCATTGTCGGGCACGATCCCCAGTCCCACTTCATTGGAGACCAGGATCACCTGAGTGTCGGTAATGTTTTCAAGCACTTCGACCAACAGATCGACCTCCTCGGCCACATCGCGCTCCATGCTCAAGAGGTTGGTGATCCACAAGGTCAGGCAATCGACCAGAATCACGTCATGGGCCTGCGCCGCCGCAAACAGCGCCTGCGGCAATTCCAGCGGCTCCTCGATGGTGGCAAACCGTCCCTCGCGGGCACGCTGGTGCGCCGAGACCCGCTCGATCATTTCATCGTCCAGCGCCTCGGCGGTGGCCAGATAGGCGGGCGAGGTGCTCGATCGCAGGGCGATCCGTTCGGCCAGCGCCGTCTTGCCCGAACGCGTTCCGCCCAGAACCAGGATGTGATCAGCCAAATTTATGCCCTCCGCAGTCTGTGTCCGGGCAAAAAATGGCTGCGCCCGTTCAGCTCTTCAACCAGCCTGATCGCTTCATCGGGCCGATTTACGATTTGACCTCATAATACTTTCGTCCTATGCGCAAGCGCAGTATGGTCCGCCGCGAAAACCGGGAGCTGATCCGATCGTGCCCAAATACTTCCTCGGCGTTGATGGCGGCGGCACCAATTGCCGCATCCGTCTCGCCGATGCCAACCTTGAAACGCTTGCCGAAGCCCGTGGCGGACGCTCCAATCTCCAGCTCGAGGGTGGCGATCCGGCCTATGCGTCCATCCAGGAAGGCACGCGGCAGGTCTTTGCGTTGGCCGGGCTCGATTATGCCCAAACAGCCAACACCGAAGTGTGTTTCGGCATGGCCGGCGCACGGCTGCCCTCGGCACGCGAGGCTTTCGCGCTGCGCCCCTGGCCGTTCGCCCATGTCACAGTCTATGACGATATCGACATCGCCCGTGCCGGCGCCCATGAGGGCGAGGATGGCGCAGTCATTATCGTGGGCACCGGTTCGGCTGGCATGGCGCTGGTGAACGGGGAGCGCTTTCAGGTCGGCGGCTGGGGCTTTCACATCGGCGATCAGATGTCGGGCGCCATTCTGGGTCGAGAACTCGTCCGCTACGCCGTCGAAGCCACCGACGGCCTCGTCGATACCTCGCCTCTGACCGATGCCGTCATCGCCCAGCTCGGTGGCGATCTCAACGCCGTCATGGCCTGGAGCTTCGACAGCCGCCAGCCGGCAGACTACGGCGCGTTGATGCCGCTTTTCATTGAATATTTTGAAAAAGGCGATCCTGTAGCGGCCGAACTCATGGAAATCGAGCTTGGCTATATCGATCGCTATGTGTCTTACTTCAAATCCTGTGGTGCAGACAGACTCGCCATTGTCGGCGGCTTTGGCCAAAGGCTCATGCCTTTGCTTCAGATCCGCTACGGCGATTACGTTTCCTTGCCCCGCGCAGAACCGCTGCACGGAGCGGTGATTCTGGCCCGCCAGAACGCCGCCCGCTAATTTTTTAATGACGGAGGCTCGTCCTTGTCCGCACGCATTATTCCGGTCCAGCCCTTCGATTATGTGGTGTTCGGCGCCACTGGCGATCTGACCCGGCGCAAGCTGATCCCGGCGCTGTATCATCGCTTTGCCGATGGCCAGTTCGATGAGCGCTCGCGCATCATCGGTGTATCGCGCTCGGAGCTTTCCGATGCCGATTTTCAGAAATTTGCCGGCGATGCCGTGAGCGAATTTGTGGATAAGGTCGATCAGCACAAGGACGTTGTCGCCCGGTTCGTCTCGTGCTTTTCCTACATCGCCAACGACGTCACCGACAAGGATGGCTGGGCCGATCTCGAAAAGGCCCTGCGCACCGATCCCGAGATCGAACGCGCCTTTTATCTCGCCGTCGCCCCGGGGCTGTTCGGCCCCATCTGCGAATATCTCGACAACAAGGGCTACTGGCGGCGCGATGCCCGCGTGGTTGTCGAAAAGCCGCTCGGCCAGGATCTTGAATCGTCGATGGAAATCAACGATGCGATCTCGGAGGTCTTCGCCGAAGATCAGGTGTACCGCATCGATCACTATCTCGGTAAGGAAACGGTCCAGAACCTTCTGGCTCTGCGCTTCGGCAATATCCTGTTCGAGCCCATCTGGGACGCGGCCCATATCGATCATGTGCAGATCACGGTGGCCGAGGATGTTGGGGCGGGCACGCGCGGCTATTACGACGATTCCGGCGCCCTGCGGGACATGGTCCAGAACCACATGATGCAGCTTTTGTGCCTCGTCGCCATGGAGCCCCCGGCTTCCGACGATGCCAACGCCCTGCGCGACGAAAAGCTCAAGGTCCTGCGGTCCCTCAAGCCGATCACCGGCGACAACGTCTCCAAGTTTACGGTGCGCGGCCAATATAAGGGCGGCGCGGTCAATGGTGGTTCGGTCACTTCCTATCAGGATGAATTGCCGGACGACAAAAAGGGCTCCAAGACCGAGACTTTCGTAGCCATCAAGGCTGAGGTCGAAAACTGGCGCTGGTCCGGTGTGCCCTTCTATCTGCGCACCGGCAAGCGCCTGCCCTCGCGTGTTTCCGAAATCGTCATCCAGTTCCGCGCGATCCCTCATTCGATCTTCGATCATGCCGAGGGCGCCCCAAAGCCCAACAAGCTCGTCCTGCGTCTGCAGCCCGACGAGGGCGTGAAGCTGTTCTTGATGATCAAGGACCCCGGTCCGGGCGGTATGCGCCTGCGCGAAGTGCCTCTGAACCTGTCCTTTGCCGAAACCTTCTCCGAACGCACCCCAGAGGCCTATGAACGGCTTTTAATGGATGTCATTCGCGGCAACCAGACCCTGTTCATGCGCCGTGACGAGCTTGAGGCCGCGTGGCGCTGGATCGATCCCATCCGCCAGGCATGGGACAATGCGTCAGATGCCCCCCAGACCTATACTGCGGGAACATGGGGTCCTACAGCGTCGGTCGCGTTGATCGAACGTGACGGGCGCACCTGGCACGAAGGCGACGCCTGAAACAGTCTGGAGAATACAATGACCATCGAGCGCAACGTCTTTTCGACAAAGGAGCGTTTGGCCGAAACCCTTGCCGACGCAATAGCCGAAAACCTCAATGCCGGGCTCGATGAACGCGGCACGGCTTCGCTCGCCGTTTCGGGCGGCTCGACCCCCAAACGCTTTTTCGAAGTGCTCGGAGCGCGCGAGGACGTCGATTGGGAAAACGTTGCGGTCACCCTTGTCGACGAGCGCTGGGTGGACGAAAATTCGGAACGGTCGAACGCGCGGCTGGTAAAGGAACATCTCCTGGCCGGCCCCGCCTCCGTCGCGGCCTTTGTGCCCCTTTACGCCGGCACGCCCGAACCCGACGCGACTGGGATAGCAAAGTCCAACGCCGCTCTTGATTGCCTGCCCATGCCCTTCGATGCCGTCGTCCTCGGCATGGGCAATGACGGGCACACAGCTTCGTTCTTTCCCGGCGGCGACACGCTTCAGGATGCTCTCAATGCCGACGGTCCGGTCATCGCGATCAACGCGCCTGGTGCGGGCGAACCGCGCGTCACCTTCACGCTGCCGCGTCTGCTGGCCACGCGTGCGCTCTATCTGCATATAGAAGGTGATGAAAAGGCCCATGTGCTCGACAAAGCGCTTCAAACCGGGCCGGTCGAAACCATGCCGGTGCGCGCCGTGCTGTCGCAAAACCATATTCCTGTTTCCCTCTTCTGGTGTCCCTGAGGCCCAACCTGACCCAGGGTCACCTCCTTCATCCTCGCTAAGGAGGCGACCATGACCGTAAAGACCACAATCAAGGACGTGACCGATGCCATAACGAGGCGTTCGGAAGCCTCGCGCCGCACCTATCTCGACCGTCTCGACAAGGCGCGGGCGCAGGGCGTTTATCGCTCGGCTCTGTCCTGCGGCAACCTCGCTCACGGCTTTGCGGCGTGCGGACCGTCCGACAAGGCCCAACTCGCTGGCGATCAGGCGCTCAATCTGGGCATCATCACCTCTTACAATGACATGCTTTCGGCCCACCAGCCTTATGAGACCTATCCTGCCATCATCCGCGAGGCAGCGCGCGAGGCCGGCGGTGTCGCCCAGGTCGCCGGTGGCGTGCCCGCGATGTGCGATGGCGTGACCCAGGGTCAGCTCGGCATGGACCTCTCGCTGTTTTCCCGCGATGTGATTGCAATGGCCGCTGCCGTCGGCCTGTCCCACAACATGTTCGATGCAGCAGTCTTTCTCGGCATCTGCGACAAGATCGTCCCCGGCCTCGTGATTTCGGCCCTTACCTTCGGGCATCTGCCTGCCATTTTCATCCCCGCTGGCCCCATGACCACCGGCCTGCCCAATGACGAAAAGGCCCGCATCCGCCAGCTTTACATGGAAGGCAAGGTTGGGCGCGACGAATTGCTCGAGGCCGAAAGCAAATCCTATCACGGCCCGGGCACTTGTACCTTTTACGGCACGGCCAATTCCAACCAGATGCTTATGGAAATCATGGGCCTGCACCTGCCGGGTGCGAGCTTTGTCAATCCGGGCACCCCGCTGCGCGACGCGCTGACCAAGGCGGCCACCAAACGGGCGCTGGCCATAACGGCACAGGGCAATGAATATACCCCGGCCGGCCATGTCATTGACGAAAAGTCCATAGTGAATGGTCTCGTCGGCCTGCTCGCCACGGGCGGCTCGACCAACCACACAATGCACCTTGTCGCCATGGCCAACGCGGCGGGCTTGAAAATCACTTGGGATGACATGTCCGAACTGTCCGATGCTGTACCGCTTCTGGCTCGCGTCTATCCCAATGGGCTGGCCGATGTGAACCATTTCCACGCTGCCGGCGGGATGGGTTTCCTCATCCGCGAACTGCGCGACGCGGGATACCTCCACGACGATGTGACCACGGTCTGGGGCAAGGGGCTCGACGCCTACACCAAAGAGCCGCGCTATATCGAAGAAGAGCTGACTTTTGAGCCTGCTCCCGCCCAGAGCGGCAACCCCAAGGTGCTGACAGTGGCGTCCGAGCCGTTTGCCAGGACCGGTGGATTAAAGCTGCTCTCGGGTAATCTGGGCAAATCGGTCATCAAGATTTCCGCCGTAAAGGCGGAAAATCGTCTCGTCCAGGCACCCGCACGGGTCTTCCACTCCCAGCAGGGCCTCCAGGATGCTTTCAAGGCTGGTGAGTTGACGTCCGACTTCATCGCCGTCATCCGCTTTCAGGGCCCAAGGGCTATTGGCATGCCAGAACTTCACAAGCTCACCCCGGCTCTGGGCATCCTTCAGGATCGTGGCATCAAGGTCGCGCTTGTTACCGATGGACGCATGTCGGGCGCTTCGGGCAAGGTACCGGCCGCCATCCACATGACCCCTGAAGCGGCCGATGGCGGACCCATCGCCAAAGTGAGGGACGGCGACTTGCTTCGCCTCGACGCTGAAACCGGAACGCTTGAATTTCTGGGCGATGCCCAGGAGTTCGCAGCCCGCCCGGCGGCCACCGAAGATCTGACCGATCAGCATTACGGCATGGGCCGTGAATTGTTCGCCGGCTTCCGGCAATTGGTGGGAACCGCAGATCGCGGCGCGAGCGTTTTTGCCTGATGGAACAGTCGAACCTTACGCTGCTTGCGGTGCCTGTCTTCTCGCCGCTATGCAATCTTGGCTTTGCCCTGCGCCGCGAGGTGTTTGTCATCGAGCAGCACGTGCCTGAAGATCTCGAGCACGATGCCGATGACATGACAGCGACCCACATCGTTGGCATCGCCGAAGGAGCGGTAGTTGCCGTTGCCCGCATCCTGTTCAAGCCCGAACACGCCAAGATCGGTCGCGTTGCTATTGCAGCGTCCCACCGTGGCAAGAAGCTGGGTGCCCGGCTCATTGAATTTGCCGTGCAGCTAGCGGGTGAAAATGGTCAGCCTCGGTGCTATCTCGAAAGCCAGGCTGACAAGACGGGCTTTTATGCCCGGCTCGGATTCATGGCTTATGGGGACCAGTTTATGGACGCCGGCATTCCCCACCTCAAGATGAAGAATTATTGAAAGTGTGGGTTGGGGGCGTTGCCCCCAACCCACTCAGTTCGTCTCGACGCTGTGCTCTGGCGCTGCAGTAACGAGTTGGGACGCTGGCATCTGGACCAGCGCCAGGTAGCGTTCGAACTGGACCAGCACATCCGCTATGAGCTGCTCGCGCGTCATCCCCATGACGTCATAGCCTTTCGACCCGTCCGAGAAATAGGTCCGCGCCTCGTGGCGCACTTCGGGGCGGCTGGCCTCAAAGGCGGTAAAAGCCGCCAGCCGCTGCTCGGAACTCTGCAGGCCATAAACGAAGTTACGCACCCCTTCGGAAGGGGCCACCAGCGCGATGGTCCCGGCGGCCTCGTCTTCCTCCAGGTTCGCGTTCCAGCCCCGTTTGGCCAGTTCGTCCCGCACCTGTTCGAGCGCTGCCTTGGCGTCGCCGTTGATGAAGGCCTTGACCTCCTTGAGCGTTGGCGCCTTGAGCATCAGGGCCAGCCTCCTTTGCCAGGTCAAGCCTGAGGCAGGATGGGCCGGACCGGAATGGGGAGAGGCCGCTTGTGCGTCCTGCTGGGCGAGGTCGGCCCGCATGCCGACATAAAGCGACCACACCAGCGCCAGCATTACGAATGTGAAGGGCAGGGCGCTTGCGATGGTCGCCGATTGCAGTGCGCCGAGGCCCCCCGCCAGCAACAGGCCGGCCGCCACAACGCCCTCCATGACGCACCAGAAGATGCGCTGGGCTGTCGAGGTTTCCGTTTCCCCGCCAGCCGCGATGGTGTCCACAACCAGCGAACCCGAATCCGATGAGGTAATGAAAAATACCGCGACGAGAATGACCGCCAGCGTCGAGGTCACGGCCGGAAGCGGCAGGTAAGTGAAGAACTGGAACAGTCCCACGGCCACGTCGTTGGCAACTGCCGTGCCCAATTCTCCGGCCGCCACCCCCGTATCCACAAACATTGCCGTATTACCGAACACCGTCATCCAGAAGAATGTGAAACCGGCCGGGATGAACAGCACCGCGACGATGAATTCACGCACCGTCCGCCCGCGTGAAATGCGCGCGATAAACATGCCAACGAACGGTGACCAAGAAATCCACCAGGCCCAGTAGAAAAGCGTCCAGCCATCAACCCAGGGCGTGGGTTCATAGGCATAGATATTGAAGGTCCGTAGCAGCAGCGTATCGAGATAGAGACCGATATTCTGGACGAAATCCCTGAAAAGATCCGCCGTCGGTCCGACCAGCAGCACGAACACCATCAGCAGCACGGCCACGACCAGATTGGTTTCAGAAAGGATGCGCACACCCTTGTCGAGCCCCGTGACCACCGAGACGGTCGCCAATGCAGTGATGATCGCAATCAACGGAACCTGCACCTGCGGTCCGATCGGCACGCCGATCAGATAGTTCAGCCCGGCATTGATCTGGTTGACCCCGAGCCCCAAAGAGGTGGCGATGCCGAACATAGTCCCCACAATGGCGAAGATGTCGACAGCGTGTCCGATCGGGCCGTTGATCCGGCTCTTGAGCAACGGGTAGAGCCCGGACCGTATGGTCAGGGGCAGATTGTAGCGATAGCCGAAATAGGCCAGCGACAGCCCCACCACGGCATAGATCGCCCAGGCATGAATGCCCCAGTGAAAAAACGTCACCGCCATCGATTCGCGCATGGCAGCGATACTGCCCGGCTCGGCGGTCGGTGGCGCATAAAAATGGGTCATAGGTTCGCCGACGGCATAAAACATCAGCCCGATTCCCATCCCGGCCGCAAACAGCATCGCTATCCAGGAGAGATATTTGAAATCCGGCGTCGCATCGTCGGGCCCCAGCTTGAGCGATCCGAAACGTCCCAGCGAAAACAGCAGCACCGCCGCCAGGAAAATACCCACCGACAGCAGGTACAGCCAGCCGAAATTGCCAAGAATACCGGCCTGCAATGCGGAAAAGATATCGGCTGCCTGATCGGGCACCACGACCCCGATCAAAAGGAAAACGGCAATAATGATAACGGCGCCGAAAAAGACCGGTGGATTGATGACGAAACCCGAAAACATGAACCCCACTCATTTCTTGTTTTTTTGCCCGGACAACGGCGGCCCGAGGCAATTGACTTGAGTAAAGTCTATCAGGGCGTGGCGTTGTTACAACCGCCTGTGGAAAACAACGCGCTTGGCATTCAGGATTTGCGCGAGGCGGTCTCCTTGAGCAGCAAGTCCTTGGCCTGATTGATTTTGGCGGCCAGAAAGGCCGATCCGCCCGTATCGGGATGAACCTTTTTCATCAGCGTCCGGTGCGCCGCCTTGATGGCGTCCGGGCCCGCGCCGGGCTTGAGCCCCAGCACTTCATAGGCTTCTTCGAGCCCGCTGACGCCGGCAGTGCTCTGGCTTTCGGATTGGCCGTCCTCCTCGCCGGTTTCCATGCCGAATTCGCTGGCAAAATAGTCCCGCCAGCCCGCCCGGTTGGCGTCGAGCCAGCTTTTGAACAGCGCCAGCGAGTCCGCATCGTCGCTCAATTCGTCATAGAGCGCCCAGCACTCTTCTGCAGACAGGTCCGCCAGTCCGCGCCCGGCAAAATGCCCTGAACGTACGGTGCCCGAAACCGCTCCCGTCTCGTGCTCGAGTGCCATATCCAGATAGACCGAAGACACTCTTGAAACATTGTTTGGGTTCGACAGGCCCGCCCCAAAATCGATGGGGCCGAGCCGTCCGCGCATCAACACGCCCAGCCCGCCCGCCGCCATGAAGCTGGCCAAAAGCATTTGGCCGCGCACGCCAAGCACTGCTGCGCCGATCACCAAAACGCCACCGACGATCCAGCGCAATGCGCGCACCAATTGCCGGATCGCGCCCTGTAAAAACAGTGCGTACAGATACAGCGCAATCAGCGCCACCGCGCCGGCAAGCACAAACCAGATCATGAAAGCTGTTCGAGCAGCAGTTTCGCTGGCCCGCCCTGCTGGAGCTTGAGCGCCGCGCGTCCACCGCTCGCATAGGCGGCCACTGCTCGTAGCAGTGCCGCCAGTTCCGCAGCTGCACCGGCGTTGAACCGCGCATAGGCACCTTTGGTGAGCCTTGCGAACTCCTTGAACGCGGTTTGGGCCACCGGGTCATGCCCTTCCTGAAACAGAAACATCGGGCAACCCAAAAGCCCCAGTTCGCCCGCCTTCTGGGCCAGCTTGTCAATGTCTTCTTCCATGGCGTCGCCCACATAGACGACGGCGTTGATCTTTTTGGAGTTGTGCTCGTTTCGGGCGTGGGAAAACACCTTGGACATCTGCGTATGTCCGCCCCGGCAGTCGATGCCGGTCATCAGGCCCGCCAGCGCCCGTGCGTCGGAAACCCAGCGCGAGGCCCGGCATTCCCCAAAGCCGCGGAAATAGATGAGCTGAACGTCGAGCCCGCCGGTCTTGGCCACCGTCTCAAACATTTCTCCCTGCAACTGACAGGCCAGATCCCATGTTGGCTGGCGGCTCATCGTTGCGTCCATGGCAAACAGCAGCCGACCGCGCTGGTCAGTGCTTGCCGTCCTGGTGGCACTCATTGCGCCCACCTTGGCAACGAAGTCTGCAATCTCCGCATGCGATGCGCGATCATCGGTCGGAGGGGTGCTCGGGGTCTTGGTCGGGGTCTTTTCGGCCACGTGCTCTCCTTTCTCTGCAAATATGGGCCGTGCCACCACGCCCCGCAAGTCTGTGCGGCCCGCGCTGCTTGTGTTCGGTTCAATTTTCCGGCAAAAGTGAACTTCGACGCTTTGATTTCCGGGCTTCATCACCAAAAATGCCAATATCGTCAAAGGGCTTCGCCCGGTCCAGCCTTGCGCTCATCATTGTTGGCCTTATGGCGCTGATCGGCATCGTAGGCACGACCATCTGGCTGGTCGAGCGCAACAGGGCCCATTTCGACGAGGTCACCGAAGCCCGTGTGGCCCGCATCGCCGCCGTCGATTTGCGCAATCTGCTCCAGAACGCACAGTCGAGCCAGCGGGGCTATCTGCTGACCCTCGATGACCGTTATCTCGAACCCTATCGCGACGTCGTCGACCGCATCGTCCCGGCTTACGAGTTGCTCAATGAGTTGCTCATTCCCTATCCGGAAGCAGAGCAGTCCATGGTGCAGATGCGCTCCGATATCGAGACCAAATTGGCCGAACTCGACAGGACGCTGGAACTGGCCCAGCAGGGCGATCTCCAGTCGGCGCTGGATCTGGTGCGCACCGATCAGGGCGAAATCATCATGGAGCGCATGCGCACGTTTCTCGATGCCATCGTCTCCGCAGCGGATGAGAGAACCTTCAACGGCGTGGTCGAACAACGCGGCGCGGTCGGCGCACTGCGCATCATCGCAATTATCGGCGCGCTGGTGATTATCGCCGTGGTGGGGGGGGCCGCATGGCTGGTCCTGCGTTACACCCGCGAAATCGATACCGCGCGCGCCGAAGTCGAGAGTGTCAATCGCGATCTCGAAGCCCGGGTCGGCGAGCGTACCCGCGATCTCATGCGCGCCAACGAGGAAGTGCAGCGCTTCGCCTATATCGTCACCCACGATCTGCGCGCGCCGCTGGTCAACATCATGGGCTTTACCTCCGAGCTGGAAGCCTCTCTGGGGCCCATCAACGCACTCGTTGAAAGCCACGCCGGTGATCCCGACGACCCTGTTGTTGTCGAAGCGCGTCAGACCGCAACCGAGGACCTGCCGGAGGCAATAGGGTTCATTCGCTCATCGACAAAGAAGATGGATGGGCTGATCAACGCCATTCTCAAGATTTCCCGCGAGGGTCGTCGAGACCTCAAAGCCGAGCGCATAGATCTCGAAGCGCTCGTGGAGTCGACGGTATCGGCCGTCCGCCATCAGGTTGCGGAAACAGATGGCGATGTCGTCATAAAGGTTGCAACCCCGCCGGTGTTTTCCGACCGCCTGGCGCTCGAACAGATTTTGGGCAACCTTCTCGACAATGCCATAAAGTACAGGCATCCAGAGCGCCCCATCGCCATTACCATCGAGGGACGGCAGGAGCGCGACGGCCGCATCGTGATCGATGTGATCGACAATGGCCGCGGAATTTCTGCCGAAGACCATGACCGCGTGTTTGAACTGTTCCGGCGATCGGGCAACCAGAATGTCCCCGGAGAGGGCATCGGGCTCGCCCATGTGCGCATAATGGCCCGCAACCTCGGCGGCGATATCCAATTGCAATCCAATCCCGATCATGGGACCACATTTACAGTGATCGTGGCGCCTGATCTGCGCGCCATTGCTAAAATCAAGGACCGACCATGACCGACGCCAAACCCGTCACCATCCTTATGATAGAGGACGACGATGGTCACGCACGCCTGATCGAAAAAAACATCCGTCGCGCCGGGGTGAACAATGAAATCATTCCGTTTGTGAACGGCACCGATGCTCTTGCCTATCTGTTCGGCCAGGACGGCAGCGGCACAGTGAGCACGAACCGCCACTATCTCATCCTTCTCGATCTCAATCTGCCGGACATGACCGGGGTTTCCATCCTCGAAAAGGTCAAGGCAAACCCCCACACAAAGCGTACGCCTGTCGTCGTGCTGACCACCACCGACGACGAGCGCGAGATTCAGCGCTGCTACGATCTCGGGGCCAATGTCTACATCACCAAGCCGGTCGATTACGACGGCTTTGCCAACGCTATCCGCCAGTTGGGCATGTTCTTTTCGGTCATGCAGGTCCCGGAGACCGCGTAACGCCGATGCCCAACAGACCCGCCAAAATTCTCTATGTCGATGACGATCCCGCTCTCGGACGGCTGGTCCAGAAGGTGCTGGGCCGGCAGGGGCGCGAGATTATCCATGTCACCTGCGCCGAAAAGGGCTTCGAACGGCTCGGCGAAGGCGATATCGATGTTCTGGTGCTCGATCATTATCTGGCCGACGGCACCGGCCTTGGCATGCTCGAACAGGTCGCCGCCAACGAAGATTCACCGCCGGTCGTCTATGTCACCGGTTCGACCGAAGCGGCAATTGCCGTTGCCGCGCTCAAGGCCGGGGCTGCCGACTATGTGCTCAAGACTGTGGGCGAAGATTTTCTTGAACTTTTGAGCAATGCGGTCGAGCAGGCCATCACGACATCGCGCCTGCGCAAGGCACGTGAACAGGCCGAACGCGAACTGCGCGCTGCCAAGGAGCGCGCCGAACTGGCTCTGGCTGAAGTCAATCATCGCGTTGCCAATTCGCTGGCGCTGGTTGCAGCGCTTGTGAGGCTGCAGGCTTCGGCGGTTGCGGACCCGGCGGCAAAAGAAGCGCTTGCCGAAACCCAGGGGCGCATCTCGGCCATAGCCGGCATCCACAAGCGACTCTATACCACCGACGACGTACGTTTCGTCGAAATCGATGCCTATCTGGGCAATCTGGCCAGCGAGATTCAGATGTCCATGAGCCTTGACGGCGCAGCAGCGGACATCAAGCTCGTGGCCGAGCCCATTCGCATTCCCACCGACAAGGCGGTCTCGGTCGGCGTTATCGTTAACGAACTGGTCACCAACGCCGCCAAATACGCCTATCGGGACCGCGAGGTCGGCGAAATTCGCGTCAGAGCCAGCCAGATAGAGCCCGGCACCTGTGAGATTATCGTCGAAGATGACGGTGTGGGCTGGATGGGTGAGGGCAAAATTCACGGCACCGGTGTGGGGTCTCGCGTCATTGCCGCAACGGCGACGGGCCTTGGTGCGACGCTGGCCTATGACAAGGTGCCTCAGGGTACGCGCGCGCGCCTGCAGATCGAAATCTGATCCGGGGGGCGGGCGGCCACTATGGTTTGAACAACGCCCAGCCGGATAAGACAATCGGCTCGCTGACCTCGCTCGTCTGGGCTACTGCTCCATTTCCAGTACGTAATTTGCGAATTGCTCGATCTGCTCGCGCGCGCCGCTCTCCATGCCCGAGGCGACAACGGCGTCGCGGCTCGCAAAATCGTCGAAATGGGACGTGCCGGTATAGAGGGTCGTCTCGCCAAGATCCTCAAAGCGCTGGGTCTCGCGTCCCTCATTGCCTTCGGTCGATCCGAACGGGCCTTCAAATCCGAAAGTGTTCACATAGCTCTCGGGCGCATCGATCTCGATGAACCGGCCAAAAAAGGTGACCTGGCCAACATCCCGCACGTCCTGCACATAGCGCCAACTCCCGCCGGGCTTGAAATCGTGTTCCAGTATTTCGATCGGTCCGATGGACCTCGGACCCCACCATCGCGCAACGTGTTCGCGTTCGGTATAGGCTTTCCAGACCAGCGCGCGGGGCGCTTTGAATGTCCGGGTGAAGGTGATGATCGGCTTGTCGGTTGGGGTTGCGATGATTGTTTCGCTCACACGATTGCTCCCTGGTTACTGTTTTGATTTGGGATCGCCGCGCTGAAGCTCGGCGAGATAGGTTTCGAACTGGTCGAGATTTTCGTCCCAGAACTTCCGATAGGCATCGAGCCAACCATGCAAATCCTTGAGCGGGCTGGCCACCAATGTGCAGTAGCTGTACTGGGCATCCTTCTTGCGGCTGATCAGCCCGGCATTTTCGAGCACCTTGATGTGCTTGGAGACTGCAGCCAGACTCATCTCGTGCGGCGCTGCCAACTCCCCAACGCTCGCCTCGCCCGATGATAGACGAGCAAGGATCGCACGGCGCGTGGGGTCGGCGAGGGCCCCAAAAACCTGACTGAGAGGGTCGGTGGCAGACATCAAATTAAACCATTTAGTTTTAAACTATTTGGTTTAATAAGGGCGAAGCCAGAATCTGTCAAGCGCTCGTTTGCCGAGCACTCCAAAGCCGGACCGTTATGAAAAGATCAGAATCCGCCGCCGGTCTTGAATCCACCGCCCTTGAACCCGCCACCGGTCGTGAACCCGCCGCCGCCAAAGCCGCCGCTGCGAGGACGCGAGAATCCGCCCCAATTGCCGCCCGAAGGCGGTCGCGGCGAAAAGCCCCCCGGTGGCACGGAAAACCCGCCCTTCGACTTTTTCGACCGGCGCGGCGACGTCGGAACGATCGGTCCGGAGGTGCCGGTCCAGTCCTGGGAGTCACGCCATTGCCCCCAGTAGGCCGCCGCTGTCATCCCGCCCTTGAGAAATTCGGTCAAAAGATCGCCGACCAGCCTTTCATTTCCGAACCGGGAGCGCGGATCGTCATAGCGCGATTTCTTGAACTCGAACTCGATGTCCTCGAGCTCGCGCCGGCGCGCCTCGAGCACCTTGAGCCGGCTGCGTTCATCGTCGAGTTCGAGCTGCTCTTCGGCAATGCGCCGCCGCGTCTCCTCGAGCCGCACGACGATCGCGTCGTCCTCTTCGGTGCGCGTCGCGCGCGCCTCGGCCAGAAGCCTTTCGATACCGGTGTCGCTTATCGCCTCTGCCAGCATTTCCACTGCCTGGGCAAAGGCCGGATCACCGCCATCTGCAATCTGTTTTTGCTTTTCGGTCAGGTTCTCGCGCTCGTCCTCGATGGCCAGCAATTCCGCGTCAATGGCCTCAACCCGCGCCTGTGCCGTTTCCAGCGCCGCAAGCGCTTTCCCACCACCGGCGGCGTCCAGCGCAGCGTTCTCGCGCGCCCGCACATTCTCGTCGAGCACATCGGCGTCGGCGGCCAGTTTCTCGGCATGCTCGCGCAGGCGCTCGGGTATGGCGATCAGCATTGCATAATTGGGCCGCGCATCGGCAAAACGCACCAGCCGCGCCACCCAATCGTCGAGCATGCGCGTTAAGGTGCCGGCCTTGTAAGCCCCCGTTCCATATCCCCGGTCCCACAGATAGGAAAACAGCGGATCTTCGCGATAGGGCTTGCCCTTTTCTTCACGATCCGCCTCGGCCATATCGGCCTTGCGATCGGCCTCGGTCGCCACCTTTTCGGTCTCGGCCCGCTCGGCAATCAACGCAACATAAGCTGCATCATCGGCCAGTGCCGCCTTGACGGGCGCCTCCAGAGCGTCGATTTCGGCCTGCCATTTCTGCGTATTTTCCAGCAACTCCTGCCGCTCGGCGCTGAGTTTTGCAAGATCGGCCTCTTTGCCGGTCAGCGCCCTTTCCATGTCGGCCATCGCGGCGGCATGGCTCTTGAGCAGCTCACGCGCCCGGCTCTCGGCCTGGCTCAGAGTGCCGGCCAGGTCTTTTTGAACCTCTGGCGAAAGCCGCACCTTTGCCACCGCCCGCAATTGCCCCAATTCGGTCTCGCGCAGCTTACCCACACGTTCATTGGCCCGCGCGATGCGCTTGGTTATGTCATCTTCCTCGCGCCGGATGTCGCGTAGCGCATCGTCTAGCGCCCGCATGGCCTGAGGTCCGCTTACGCTCATTGCAGCCTCACCATTGCGTAATTGCCCCGTCGAGAACCGGCATCGTGTAGTCGGTATCGAGGAACCCGTACTGCTTTATGCCCAAGATATTGCGCTGGATGATCCCGTCATCCTGCCGGTCGGCCCGGACAGATTCATAGGTCACGTCCGGCACCCTTATGGCCCATGTCGAGACCTCTTCGGTTTGCCCGGTTTCCTCATTGGTGATCGGCAGTGTCACCAGGTCGTCATCGGACCCCACGGCCTCGACAACGAGGTAATAATTGGTCGCTTCGGTGTTGCTCTCGGGGAATCGCCAGATCCCCGTGGATTCCCCCGGCCGGTTGACGATGCGGATAGAATATTCTGCCAGCAATGTCGCATGGATGGCCTCAAGCTGCTCGATGGCCGCCAGCGCGTCCTCGCGATCACCTCGCTCGGCGGCCGCCTTGCCGCGCTCGACCCAGGGCTCGGCCACCTCGAGGGCCGATTGCACCTTGGTCTCGTTGAAAATCTGCTGATAGGCGGCGTCGATTCGCGCCGGAAGTTCTTCGGCCAGCTCGATCCGCGCCGCCGCCTCCATGCCCGCCTGATAGGGACGGTAGGCAAGGAAATACCCGCCCAGCACCACCGCCAGCACTACAACCCCGATGAGCACCGTACGTCCCCAGCGCTGCCGGCTCACATAGAGCCGGGCCAGCTGTGTGGAGAATGTATCGGGCGGCGGGGTATAGGTAAACCGGCTCTCGGCCAGCGCCTTGACGCCTTCCTTGAGGATATGGTCGGGAACCTCGATCCCCTGGTCGTGATAGATCTTGCGCAGGCGCTCAATCAGTTCGGCTTCGCGGGCGGTGGCCCCCAGTTCGCGGGCCACGAGATTTTGCTCATGGCGCAGTGTATCCACCACGTCCATGGCCAGCATCACATCGTCCAGCGGCGCCTTGCCTGTCTGTCCCGTTATTGCCCCACCGCTTGCCATAATCGGGTTATCGCATCCTAACGGGCCGAAACGAGGGCGTTGCCTTCAGCGGCGAGCGTTGCCAGCCGCTTCTTGCCGTCTTCGACAGCGTCGCGGATTTCAGCCGAATTTTTGGTGGCCTGATCGCGCATTTCGGCGATGATGGTGATGCTTTTTTCCTGATAGCTGACCACGCTATCGACAAGCTTTTTTACCGCATCTGCGCGGATGGTCGGACCGTACCCCGCTCTTAGCGCTTCCTCCTGAACCTTGCCGCCGATCTCCGAAAGTGTCTCCAGGCTCTGGCTCATGCCCTCTTTCATTGCATTGAGGGTTTCGGTCGATTCATGGAGCCCGAACAGGCCGGTAAACGAGGCCGAAAGCGCTGTGAGGACAGTTTCGTTGGTCGAAAAGAACGAGATGGACTGTTGATAGACGCGTTCCTTGGCGTTGGTCGTCTGCATGAGCCGCGCCATAATCACTTCCGAGGTCGAGTAGGAAATCGTCAGGTTGTCCGACAGATCCTTGGCGATCTGGTAGCGACGCTCCTCGTTCTGCAGATCGCGCACCCGCTCGTCCCGCGCCATTTCCAGTCGTGCGCGGTCGGCCGGGGTCCCTTCGGTGAACGCGTTGAGCGCATCGGTTGCCCCCTGCAGGTCGATCTTGCGCTGCTCGAGCTGCGCGCTGGCGATGTCCAGCACTTCGAGCGCCATCACTTCGGCCTGCTTGAGCGCGCCGCGAAAGTCGCGATAGGCTTCGAGAATCGTATGTTCGCGGTCGATCTGGTCCTTGGTGTCTTTCGAGACGTCGAGATAGGTGTCGCGAATCTTGTCGAATCGTGCTGCGATATCGCCGCGCGAGACCTTCATCCAAACGTTAGAAGCGCGCTCGAAAATATCGATCTTGCCGTCCTCGAGCTGGTCGACCATGCCCTTGGCGTCGTCGCGGATCGAGTTGAAGGATTTGGTAATGTCCTCGTAGCGCTCGCCCACATTCATCGCCGCAACTTGGGTGCGCACCACTTCGTTGAAGGCACTCGCCTGGGTCAGAACACGCCCGATCAGGATGACCCTGGTGTCGTCGAGATGCGTGATTTCGGCCAGAAGCCCTGTAATCGGTGCCTCGCCCGGTTCACCTTCGGGCCAGAGCCCAAGATCCTTGATCGCCGCCACGGCCTTGTCCAGATATTGCAGAGGCTTGTCCATAAGCTGGGGAGCTTCGGTTTGGGTAATCTCGGTGCTCATTGCCCACGTCCCTGTTGCAACTTTTGCAGATGTGGTGACATGATTCCGCCTGGCAAGAGATAAGACAATTGCGCATGCACCACATGGCGCTGTTTTCTCGCCATTGGTGCCAAAAAGCCGCATACACGGTGTTTGAGTTAAATGAAGAGGAAGATGGCTTGGATTTCGGTGGACGCTACAGGGTCGATGCCAATCGGCTCGCGGTTTGGAACGCGCTCAACGATGCCGAAGTGCTCAAGGCCTGTATACCCGGTTGCAAGGCGATTCGCTGGGTGTCCGACACCGCGCTCGAGCTTGAGATCACTGTCAATCTTGGCGTGGTTCAACCCGTTTTCAAAGGCGATCTGTTCTTGTCCGATATCGACCCGGCCATAAGCTATACGCTGACCGGACAGGGTAGGGGTGGGCTGCTCGGCAAGGCGCAGGCCTCGGCCGATATCAGACTGATCGATCTCGGTTCTTCAACGCTCCTGAGCTTTTCGGCCACCGGTGGAGCGTCTGGCCAGATCATGAAACTGGGCAGGGCCATCGTTGGCAATTCCGCCCAGAAGATCATCGACGGATTTTTCGAGCGCTTCGGCGAGGCCATGGGCGCCAGGGTTGTCCCGTTGGAGCCTCAGGTCTAGACGGGCAACTGCGTGGTTTACCGCATCCCCAAAATTTTTTGCCCAAATGGTCAAAAAATCGAAATTCTCTATTGCGTCCGCTTTGTTTGCGCGATTGTATCTGAAGCCATCGCGCGTGGAAATGCACCGGCCGTCGCCGGGCCCCTTTCTGCAGCCCGTGAATAGGGAGCATCAATCATGTCCAAAACAACAAAGACTGGCATCGCCGCCCTGGCAGGCGTAGCCCTCTCCACTCTCCTGGCCGGCACGGCCCTTGCCGATCCCGCGCTCGTTTATGATGGCGGCGGCAAGTTCGACGCTTCGTTTAACGAAGCGGCCTATAACGGCGCCGAACTGTTCAAGACAGATACGGGGCAGGACTACCAGGATCTCGAAATTTCGGGCGATGCCCAGCGCGAACAGGCTATCCGCCAGTTTGCGGCGCGGGGCAACAATCCCATCGTCCTGCCGGGCTTTAGCTGGGAAACCGCGCTGCGCGCGGTTGCTCCGGATTTCCCCGACACCTCGTTCCTCATCATCGACACCGTCGTTGACGATATCGAAAACGTGCGCTCGGTGATTTTTAAGGAGCATGAAGGCTCCTATCTCGTGGGCGCGCTTGCTGCCATGGCAACCGAAACAGGCACCATCGGCTTTATTCCGGCCTTCGATTTCTCGCTGCTCCAGGCTTTCGGCTGCGGCTACAAGCAGGGCGCCGCTTATGTGAACCCCGATATCGAAGTGATCGAAACGGCCATTGGCACTGGCTTTGACGCCTTCAACAATCCCGGCGGCGGCACTGAAGTTGCCCGTAGCCAGATCGACCGCGGCGCAGACGTCATCTATCACGCTGCAGGTGGTGCCGGTGTCGGCGTTCTCCAGGCTGCCGCCGATGCCGGCGTTTTCGGCATCGGTGTGGACTCCAACCAGAACCATCTCCATCCCGGACAGGTGCTGACCTCGATGCTCAAGCGCGTCGACGTCGCCGTCTACGACGCCTTCGAAGACTTTGCCAATGACGAATGGACCAACGACGTCGAGGTCCTCGGCCTTGCCGAAGACGGTGTGGGCGCAGCATTCGACGAAAACAACGCCGAGCTCATCACCGATGATATGCGCGCTATGGTTGACGACATTACCGCCAAGATCGTATCGGGCGAAATCGTCGTTCACGACTACCGCGAAGACGAGTCCTGCCCGGTCTGATTCGTTACCCCTTTAAGGGAAGGGTCCGACAATGGACACGCAAACCGAAAACGTTCAGCGGCCGGCTCCGGCCGCTGAAACCTCTCTGGCGATCGAACTGAAAAAGATCAACAAGAGCTTCGGGCCGGTTCACGCGAATAAGGATATCGACCTCGCTGTTACGCGAGGCACGGTTCATGGCATCGTGGGCGAGAACGGAGCCGGAAAATCGACCCTGATGTCGATTCTGTACGGCTTTTATCACGCAGACAGCGGCGAGATCGTGGTCAACGGAACGCCAGTAACCATCCACAATTCCTCCGATGCGTTGGCGCTCGGCATTGGCATGGTTCATCAGCACTTCATGCTGGTCGACAATTTTTCGGTCATCGAGAACGTCATTCTGGGCGCCGAGGATTCGGCGCTTTTGGGCCCCAGCGTCGAAAAGGCACGCCGCGAATTGCAGCGCCTTGCTGACGACTACGGGCTCAATGTTCCCGTCGATGCGCTGGTCCAGGACCTTTCAGTCGGCCAGCAGCAGCGGGTGGAAATTCTCAAGGCGCTCTATCGCGGCGCCGATATCCTGATCCTCGACGAGCCGACCGGCGTGCTGACCCCGGCCGAAGCCGATCACCTGTTCAAGGTGCTCAAGACGCTGCGCGACGAGGGCAAGACCATAATCCTCATCACCCACAAGCTGCGCGAGATCATGGCCATCACCGATACTGTTTCGGTCATGCGTCAGGGCCAGATGGTGGAATCGCTGGTGACCTCGGAGACCAGTCCTGAAGAACTGGCCGAGTTGATGGTGGGGCGCCGCGTTCTGCTGCGCGTCCACAAGGAAGAGGCCCGCCCCGGCGATGTGCTCCTCGATGTCGACGATCTCGTCGTCACCGACGACGCAGGGGTCGAACGCCTCAAGGGCATATCACTCAAGGTGCGGGCTGGAGAAATTCTTGGCGTGGCCGGCGTTGCTGGCAATGGGCAGTCCGAACTGCTTGAATGTATAGCCGGCATGCGCGCCGCAAAATCGGGCAGCATTTCCCTGAACGGCCACGATGTGACCGCCGTCAACGAGGACAGCGCCGCCATGCTGCGGCGAAACGGTCTGGCCCATGTGCCCGAGGACCGCATCCGGATGGGCCTTGTCACCAATTTCTTCGAGTGGGAAAACGCCATTCTCGGCTACCATGAAAACTATGGCAAAGGACTGACACTCGATGTCAGGGCCGCAAGGGCCGAGGCCGAGCGCCATATCGCAAAATTCGACATCCGTCCGGCCAATACCGACCTCAAGACCGCCAATTTTTCCGGTGGCAATCAGCAAAAGATCGTTCTGGCCCGCGAAATGGAGCGCGATCCCGACGTCCTGATCGTCGGTCAGCCCACTCGCGGTGTCGATATCGGCGCTATCGAATTCATCCACAACCAGATCATCAAGATGCGTGACGCAGGCAAAGCCATTCTGCTGGTTTCCGTCGAGCTCGATGAAATCCGCTCGCTGTCAGACCGCATTGTCGTCCTGTTCGACGGCCAGATCGTTGGCGAGGCCGATCCGGCCACCGCCGATGAAGGCGAGTTGGGCCTGCTTATGGCCGGTGTCGGGGCCGGCGAAAAAACCAGATCCACTGAGTCGAGCCAATGAGTGCGTCCATGCCCTTGCCCCGCTGGGTCGATATCATCCTTCTGCCGGTGCTCAACGTCACCCTGGCCTTCATCATCGGTGGTATCGTCGTCCTGATCGTGGGTGAAAACCCCATCGAAGCTGTCCGCATCATGATCTACGGCGCCTTCGGCTACGGATACGGTTTCGGGTTCACGCTCTATTACACCACCAATTTCATTTTCGCGGGCCTGGCCGTTGCGGTCGCCTTTCACGGCGGGCTGTTCAATATCGGCGGCGAAGGGCAAGCCTATGTTGGCGGGCTCGGCGCCATTCTTGTGGCGCTTGCCGTTGGCGGGTTGCACTGGGCCTTCGCCCTGCCGCTCATCATGATCGCCTCGGCGCTTTTCGCTGGCGCATGGGCCTTTATTCCGGGCTATCTGCAGGCCAAACGCGGGTCGCACGTCGTCATCACCACAATCATGATGAACTTCATCGCCACCTCGATGATGAGCTACATCATCTCGCGCATCCTGAAGCCGGAAGAAATCAATTCCGACGAGAGCGCCCGCATCGCTGAAGTCACCCGTGTGCCGTTCCTTGCTGAATGGATACCGCTGCTTCGCAACACGCCGGTCAACATCTCCTTCATTCTCGCCATTCTCGCATTGATCGGCGTCTATATCCTGATCTGGCATACCAAGTTCGGCTACGCCCTGCGCACTATGGGACATAACAGCACCGCCGCGCGATATGCGGGTATGTCCAACGCAAAGCTCATCATGGCCACCATGGCAATTTCCGGTGCGCTTGTCGGTATGGTCGCGGTCAACGACACTGCCGGTGCCCATGGCCGCCTGATTTTGGGTTACGTAGCCGGCACCGGCTTTGTCGGCATCGCCGTGGCCTTCATGGGCAAGGCCCACCCGATCGGGGTGGGGCTCTCGGCGCTGCTCTTCGGCGTGCTCTATCAGGGTGGGCAGGAGCTGGCCTTTACCATGCCCGCCATCACCCGCGAAATGATCGTCACCATTCAGGCCCTTGTGATCCTGTTTACCGGCGCCATGAGCAACATGCTGCGCCGTCCGGTCGAATTTGCCTTTATGGCAACGCGGCAAAAGCGAGATCCCGATCCCGTGCCGCAAGAGAAGGGGGCATAGGCGATGGAAGACATCATCTCGGTTCTCACCACCACCATCCGCGTCTCGACCCCGCTGATCCTTGCCTGCCTCGCCGGCCTTTATTCCGAGCGCTCGGGAATCGTCGATATCGGGCTCGAGGGCAAGCTGCTCGGCTCGGCCTTCGGCGCCGCCGTCGTGGCCTCGGTCACTGGCAGTGTCTGGCTCGGGCTCATGGCCGGCATCGGCGTGTCGCTGATGTTTTCGGCCGTACACGGCCTCGCCTCGATCAATTTCCGCGGCAATCAGATCATTTCCGGCGTGGCGCTCAATTTCCTCGCCTCGGGCCTCACCGTCTTCCTGGGCGCCGCCTGGTTCGGCCGTGGCGGCAACACGCCCGCCCTGTCCGGCGGTGCCCGCTTTTACGGTATCGAGTTGCCCTTCGCGCGCGAGCTGGCCGGCGTTCCGGTCATCGGCCCCATCTATTCGGGACTCCTGTCCGGGCACACGATTCTCACCTATCTCGCCTTCCTCGCCGTGCCATTGACCGCATGGGTGCTCTGGCGCACCCGCTTCGGGCTGCGCCTGCGCGCCGTGGGCGAAAACCCAAAGGCCCTGGACACGGCCGGCATGTCGGTGAGCTTCCTGCGCTACAAGGCCCTCGCCATAACCGCCGTTCTGGTTGGTACTGGCGGAGCGTATCTCTCGACGGCCCAGGCCGCCAGCTTCTCGCGTGAAATGAGCTCGGGCCGCGGCTATATCGCGCTCGCGGCACTCATCTTTGCCAAATGGAGACCCTATCCAGCCCTCGGCGCCTGCCTCCTGTTCGGCTTCCTTGAAGCCATGCAGTACCGCCTGCAAGGCGTCGAACTCCCGCTGATCGGCGCTGTCCCCACCCAGGCCATGCAGGCTCTGCCCTACGTGCTCACCATCCTGCTGCTCGCCGGCTTTGTCGGTCGCGCCATCGCGCCCAAGGCGGCCGGTCAGCCCTATGTCAAGGAACGGTGATGGCAACACTTTCGCCGCAGGATAAAACCCTGCTCGACGCCGCCGAGGCCGTCCGCGCTCGCGCGTACGCGCCCTATTCGAACTTCCATGTCGGCGCCGCCATTCTTGCCGATGATGGAAACATCTATTCGGGCTGCAATGTCGAAAACGCTGCCTACCCCGTGGGCAATTGCGCCGAACCCTCGGCCATTGCCGCCATGCTGGCCGGCGGCGGCAGGCGCATCGAAAAGATCTTTGTGACGGGCCCCGGCAAAACCCCGGTCACCCCCTGCGGCGGTTGCCGCCAGCGCATCCGCGAATTTGCCTCCGAAACCACCCCAATCATCTGCCTCGGGATCGAGTGCGAACCGCTCTTTACGACGCTGGGCGAACTTCTGCCCCACTCTTTCGGCCCTGAGTTTCTGGGCCGCTGAGCGTTTCCAGGATAGGTGGGTACCACTTATCTGGTTCGGAAGCGCGACAAAACAAAGACTTAGAGCAGTTTCAGCGGTTCGGAGAAATGCTGAAACTGCTCCAGCTCTGGATATCGGATGGGGAGGTCCACCGGAGCAAACGCGAAAACCATAAGGCACTGAGAATGGCCAAGGCACTAAAGACCATCCGCAATCTGGCGGGCGATACCCCGATCGATGCCGCGCTGATCCTGGGCTCGGGCCTGTCGGACATCGGCGACCTGCTGACCGACAAGGTCACGATCCCCTTTTCCGATCTCAAGGGCTTCCCCCAGGGCGGCGTTTCCGGCCACGGCAAGGATCTGCTCATCGGCCAGATGGGCTCCAGGCGTCTCGCCATCCTCACCGGCCGTCAGCACTATTACGAGCATGGCGACCCCGCCGCCATGCGCCCGGCGCTTCAAACCATTGCCGAACTCGGTGCCAAAACGCTGCTCCTGACCAATTCCGCCGGCTCGCTCGATCACGACGCCCCGCCCGGCAATCTGATGCTGCTCTCCGATCACATTAATTACGCCGGCGTCAATCCGCTGATCGGCGAGGATACCGACGCCCGCTTCGTCAACATGGTCGATGCCTATGATCCCGAGTTGCGCACCACGACCCACGCGGTCGCCGCCCGCCTCGAAATCGCTCTCAAGGAGGGCATCTATATGTGGTATTCTGGCCCCAGCTTCGAAACGCCGGCCGAAATCCGCATGGCTCAGACCCTGGGTGCAAACGCGGTCGGCATGTCCACGGTCCCCGAGGTGATTCTGGCGCGGTTCCTGGGCCTTAAGGTCTGGGCCTGTTCCTCGATCACCAATATGGGCGCCGGCATGGCTCAGGAGGTCATTTCCCACACCCAGACCAAGGACGTGGCGAAATACGGGGCCGAGAAATTGAAGCGCCTCATCCCGGCGCTGATGGAGGAGATATGAGTCTCAAGATCGTCGACAGCCAGAGCCACGCCACCGGCCACAAGCGCAATCCGGGCTTCCCGCTCGATCTCGATTGGGTCGAACGCGTGCGCATGAACCGCTCGGCGCTCGAACGCCGCGCCGGAACGATCGGCGCCCGCCGCTCGGTCAAAAAGGACCACCAGCTGGCCTGGCTTTTGAAGGCCGTGTCACTGATGGATCTGACCACGCTCAATTCCGACGATACGCCGGGCCGGGTCGAGCGCCTGTGCGCCAAGGCCCGCAATCCCATCCGCGCTGATCTGGTCGAAGCCATGGGCGTCAAAAAACTGGGCGTTACTCCGGCGGCGGTCTGCGTGTACCACAATTTCGTTGCGACCGCCGTCAAAGCGCTCGAGGGCACAGATATCCCCGTCGCCGCGGTTTCCACCGCCTTCCCCCACGGGCTGACCCCCCTCAAGATCCGCCTTGCGGAAATCGAGGCCTCGGTCGAAGACGGCGCGAAGGAAATCGACATCGTCATCGAGCGCGGAATGGTGCTCAGCGGCGATTGGCAGGGGCTTTACGATCAGGTTCGTGCCATGCGCGCCGCCTGTGGTGAAGCCCATATCAAGACCATTCTTGGCACCGGCGAGTTGGCAACGCTCACCAATGTCGCCAAGGCTTCGCTGGTCTGCATGCTGGCCGGCGCCGATTTCATCAAGACCTCGACCGGCAAGGAAAAGACCAACGCGACCCTGCCCACCTCTCTGGCCATGGTCCGCATGATCCGCTGGTTTCACGAGCAGACCGGCATCGAGATCGGCTACAAGCCGGCCGGCGGCATTTCTAAGGCCAAGGACGCGCTGACCTATATGGCGCTGATGCGCGAGGAACTGGGCCGCAACTGGCTCGAACCGCACCTGTTCCGCTTTGGCGCCTCCTCGCTTTTGACCGATATCGAACGCCAGATCGAACACGGCATCACCGGCCACTACGCCGCCGATTACCGCTTCGCGATGGCCTGAGCGCCATGGCTCCCTGCGCTTCACCCATCCCCACTGTCACCCCGGGATTCATTCCCGGGGTGACAGTGTACGTTTCTCCAGACACCGGCCCCTTGAGTGGTCCGGTCTGGGATAACACGCCGAGTTTAGGGGCTCCAAAGCCCGGAGAAAGAAAATGACCAAAGTGGCGGAAATCTTTGAAACCCTCGAATACGGCCCGGCCCCCGAAGCGCCCGGCCCGGCCCTCGATTGGCTGGCGGCCCATGGCAGGAAATTCGGCCATTTCATCGATGGTGATTTCACCAGGCCGGGCAAAACCTTCGCCTCGACCAATCCGGCCAATGGCGAAAAGCTGGCCGACATTTCCGAAGCAGGCAAAGCCGATGTGGACAAGGCCGTAAAGGCGGCCCGCGCCGCGTTCTCCGGCTGGTCGCAACTGAGCGGCTTTGGGCGCGCCAAATATCTCTATGCCATCGCGCGCCAGATTCAGAAGGAAAGCCGGCTGTTTGCCGTTCTTGAAACCCTCGACAATGGCAAGCCGATCCGCGAAACCCGCGACATTGATATCCCCCTCGCCGCCCGCCATTTCTATCATCACGCCGGCTGGGCCCAGCATTTGGGGAAATCCTTCCCCGACCATGTGCCCTATGGCGTTTGCGGTCAGATCATCCCGTGGAATTTCCCGCTGCTGATGCTGGCCTGGAAGATCGCTCCGGCCCTCGCGGCGGGCAACACGGTTGTCCTCAAGCCCGCCGAATTCACATCGCTGACCGCATTGCTGTTCGCCGAAATCTGCACTCGCATCGGCCTGCCCAAGGGCGTCGTCAACATCGTCACCGGGGCCGGAGAAACCGGCGAGGCCATTGTCACCCACCCCGATATCGACAAGATCGCCTTCACCGGCTCCACCGAGGTGGGCAAGATCATCCGCCGCGCCACTGCCGGTTCGGGCAAAGGTCTTTCGCTCGAGTTGGGCGGCAAATCGCCATTCGTCGTGTTCGAGGATGCCGATCTCGACAGCGCCGTCGAAGGGCTGGTCGATGCCATCTGGTTCAATCAGGGGCAGGTGTGCTGCGCGGGCTCGCGCCTTCTTGTCCAGGAATCGATCGAAACCGCCTTCATCGCCAAGATCAAGCAGCGCATGAAAACCCTGCGCGTCGGTGATCCGCTGGATAAATCCATCGATATCGGCGCGCTCGTTGCCCCCGTTCAGGTCGAACGGGTTCTCGATCTCTTAAAGACCGGCAAGGCCGAGGGTGGCGAGTTCTATTCGCCCGATGGCGATATGCCGCAAAAGGGGTGCTATGTCCGCCCCACGCTGGTCACCGGCGTTTCTCCGGCCCACACGCTGGCGTCCGAAGAAATCTTCGGCCCCGTCCTCGTCGCCATGAGCTTCCGCACACCCCAAGAGGCGGTAGAGCTGGCCAACAACACCAAATACGGTCTCGCAGCATCGGTCTGGACCGAAAACGTCAATCTCGCCCTCGATATCGCCCCTCAGATCAAGGCCGGCGTCGTGTGGATCAATTCCACCAACCAGTTCGACGCAGCGGTCGGCTTCGGCGGTTATCGCGAATCCGGCTTTGGCCGCGAAGGGGGAAGGGAAGGCATGGCCGCCTACCTCAAGCCCGCCTGGGAGAAAAAACTCAAACCCGCCCCGGACCTGAAACTGCCCACCCCGGCAGAAGGAAGCGAAACAACCGGCATCGACCGCACGGCAAAGCTCTATATCGGTGGCAAACAGGCTCGCCCCGATTCAGGCTATGCCCGCCCCGTCCTGTCGGCCGATGGCAAACATCTGGGCGAGGTGGGAGAGGGTAACCGCAAGGACATCCGCAACGCTGTCGAAGCGGCGCGTGCCGCCTCGGGCTGGGGCAATGCCACGGCCCATAACCGCGCGCAGGTGCTCTACTATCTCGGTGAAAATCTCGACTACCGCAAAGCCGAATTTGCCGACCGCATCCGCGCGATGACCGGCGCCTCGGCCAATGCGGCGCGGCGCGAGGTCGATCTTTCCGTCGAGCGGCTGTTTGCCTTTGCCGGCTGGGCCGACAAGTTCGATGGTGCCGTACACAATCCGCCCGCCCGCATGATGGCAGTGGCCATGGTGGAACCGGTCGGCGTTCTGGGTATCGCCGCCCCGATCGAAAGCGCACTTCTCGGTGCTGTTGCCCTGCTCGCCCCGGCCATCGCCATGGGCAACACTACGGTCCTGATTCCGTCTTCAGCCCATCCACTGGCCCTGACGGACTTTTATCAGGTGCTCGAAACCTCCGACGTCCCCTCCGGCGTCGTCAACATCGTCACCGGCGATGCAACATCACTGGCCAAAACCCTGGCCGAACATGATGGCGTCGATGGCATCTGGTTCGCCGGCTCTCTGGCAGACTCCACCGAAATCGAAAAGCTCTCGGCAGGCAACGTCAAGCAAAGCTGGACCACGCGCGGACTGGCCTTCGACTGGGCCGATGCGGCGCTGGAAGGCGACTATCTCCTGAGCAAAGCCACCCAGATCAAGAACGTCTGGGTGCCCTACGGAGCCTGAACCATGAATGAGAAGATCGAAGTCGAAAACTTCACCTCCCCCAACCACAAGACCCGGGTCGACAAGGCCAAATACATGGCGGTCCGCGAAGCGGTGATGAAACACATCCCCGCAACCGAACCGGGCGCCACTCCGGCCGATCTGATCGCCGCCATCAAGCCCGACCTGCCCCAGGACCTGTTTCCCGGCGGCGAAAAGGCCGGCTGGTGGTTCAAATGCGTCCAGCTCGATCTTGAGGCCAAGGGCATATTGAAACGCGCGCCCAAATCGCCTGTCCGGCTCCACAAGGTCTGATCCTGCATGCCGCTTCTTCCACAGGAAGTGATCGCCAGAAAACGCGACGGTCTGGAACTCGATACACCCGATATTGCCGGTTTCGTCGCCGGGCTCACCTCCGGCGCTGTCAATGACGCGCAGGCCGCCGCCTTTGCCATGGCCGTCTATTTCCAGAACATGACGCGTAATGAGCGCGTGGCGCTGACCCTCGCCATGCGCGATTCAGGCCGCGTGCTCGATTGGTCCGATCTCGATGGCCCCACGATCGACAAGCACTCGACCGGCGGAGTGGGCGATAACGTGTCCCTCATGCTCGCGCCGATCCTGGCCGCCTGCGGCGCCTACGTTCCCATGATTTCCGGCCGCGGTCTCGGACACACCGGCGGCACGCTCGACAAGTTCGATTCCATACCTGGCTATATGACCAATCCCGACATCGACACCCTGCGCCGGGTGGTCAAGGACGTGGGGTGCGCCATTATCGGCCAGACCGATGATCTCGCCCCCGCCGACCGGCGGCTCTATTCCATCCGCGACGTCACAGCGACTGTCGAAAACATCTCGCTCATTACAGCCTCCATCCTCTCCAAAAAGCTCGCCGCCGGGCTAGATGCTCTCATCCTCGACGTCAAGACCGGCTCGGGCGCCTTCATGAAGACGCTCGAGGATTCCGTCGGGTTGGCCGAAAGCCTGGTATCGGTCGCCAATGGAGCGGGGCTGAAAACCGGTGCGCTGATCACCGACATGAACCAACCGCTCGCCTCTGCGGCGGGCAATTGGCTGGAGGTGAAAAACGCCATCGATTTCCTCACCGGCGCCTATCGCGACCCGCGCCTCGAAGAGGTAACGCTCGCCCTTTGTGCCCACGGACTGATCCTCGGGGGTATGGCGCTCGACTATGATGACGGGTTTATCCGCGCCAAAATAGCACTCGATAGCGGTGCTGCCGCCGAGAAGTTTTTTGCCATGGCAAATGCGCTGGGATCCTGGCACGATTTGGAAAAATATGTGCCCGGTCCAGTGGGTGTGGTAAGGGAAGTGTATGCTGCGTCCATTGGGCGTGTGGTCCGGATCGATGTACGTGCCTTGGGCATGGCGGTGGTCGTTCTTGGGGGAGGACGCACCGATCCAAATCAGAAGCTCGACTACCATGTGGGCTTTGATCGCCTCGCCGGCATCGGCATGAAAGTCGACCCGCAAACCCCCATCGCCCGCATCCATGCCCGGGACGAGGCCACTGCCGCAGCGGCCGAAAGGCGCCTTCTCGCGGCTTACGTGATCGATGAGGATGCGCCTGAACATCCGGTTATCTATAGTGAAATTCTTCCCAAGGGAGGCCAGTGATGCCCCGCGCCATTTTATGTCTGCTCGATAGTTTCGGCATCGGTGGTGCCCCCGACGCCGCCGATTTCGGCGATGCAGGGGCCGACACCCTCGGCCACATCGCCCAGGCCTGCGCCGATGGCCGTGGCGATATCGAGGGCACCCGTAAGGGTATGTTATATCTATCAAATCTCGACGGTCTCGGCCTCGGCGCCGCAGCCGAGCTCTCCACCGGCACGGTCCCGCCCGGCCTGAGCAACACCCCCCTCGGCGGGCGTTGGGGCGTTGGGCGCGAAGTCTCGATCGGCAAGGACACTCCGTCCGGCCACTGGGAAATCGCCGGTGTCCCGGTTCCCTTCGCATGGGGCTACTTCCCTAACGAAAATCCGGCTTTCCCATTGGAATTGCTTGCAAAAATCTACGAAGCGGCAGGACTTGAAGGCTCCCTTGCCAACACCCACGCCTCCGGCACGCAGATCATTGAGGATTTCGGTGAAGAGTCAATTCGCACCGGAAAACCCATCTTTTATACTTCGGTGGACTCAGTCTTCCAGATCGCCGCCCACGAGGAGCATTTCGGCCTCGAAAACCTCTACGCGCTCTGCGAAACGGTCTTCAAGTTCACAGCCCCCCTAAAGGTCGGTCGCGTCATCGCCAGACCTTTCCTCGGCGAGGACGCCAACAGCTTCAAACGCACTGGAAACCGGCGCGATTTCGCCATCGATCCCCCCGAAGATACGGTGCTCGATCGCCTCAAATCGGCCGACCGGCAGGTCTATGCCATCGGCAAGGTCTCCGACATCTACGCAGCGCGCGGCATTACCCACAAGATCAAGGCATCGGGCAACATGGTGCTGTTCGACCGCACGCTCGAAGCCATGGATATGGCAACCGATGGCGCTCTGATTTTCACGAACTTCGTTGATTTTGATACAGAATTCGGTCACCGGCGCGACCCGGGCGGCTATGCGGACGCCCTCGAACAGTTCGATCGCCGTCTCCCCGAACTCATCGCCAGGCTCCGCGACGACGATCTTCTGGTCATCACCGCCGATCACGGCAACGATCCAACCTGGCCCGGCACCGACCACACGCGCGAACAGGTGCCAATCCTGTTATTTAGCCGCGCTTTGGACAAGGGCAGCATTGGCCTGCGCCCCGTTTTGTCCGATATTGGCGAAACAATTGCCCACTGGCTGGGCATCGCGCCGGGCAAGCACGGCTCCAGCGCCCTATAACCATAAACAAAGAGCGGCCTCATGCAGAACCTGACCATCGTCGATCACCCCCTTGTCCAGCACAAGCTCACCATCATGCGCTGCAAGGACACCTCGACCGCCAGCTTCCGCAGGCTTCTGCGCGAGATCGCGCATCTTCTATGCTACGAGGTCACTCGCGACCTTGAGGTCGAATATATCGATATCGAAACCCCCGTCGGGCCCACCCGGGCTCCAACCCTCAAGGGAAAAAAACTCGTATTCGCCTCGATTCTGAGGGCCGGTGAGGGGCTTCTGGCTGGCATGCTCGATCTGGTTCCTTCGGCACGCGTCGCCCATATCGGGCTTTACCGGGACCCCGAAACCTTGGAGGCTGTCGAATACTATTTTAAGGCACCCTCAGACGCCGCCGACCGGTTGGTGATCGTCGTGGACCCTATGCTGGCAACAGCGAACTCTGCCATTTCGGCGGTACAAAAACTCAAGGATCGTGGGGCCAACAATATCCGCTTCCTGTGCCTGCTGGCCGCGCCAGAGGGGGTGGAGCGGTTTACAACAGCCCATCCCGATGTGCCGATCTTCACGGCCAGCATGGATGAAAAGCTCAATGAGCATGGCTACATAGTTCCGGGTCTGGGCGACGCGGGCGATCGGATGTACGGCACACGCTAGCTTTTGAGCGGCAATCCAAGACCGACAAGCTCGGCCCTGAGCGCCTCGGGCGATGAAAAATGGATCGCCTCCATGCCGACCGCGCGGGCCGAAACCACATTGGCCTCGTTGTCGTCGATAAAGACACAGGATTCCGGCGCCAATCCATAGCGGTCGCAAAACAGACGGAAGATGCGGGGATCGGGCTTGACCATTTTTTCAAGTCCCGAGACCACCACCCCGTCGAACTTTTCGAGAAAGCTCCACTCGTCGAGCACCGAAACCCATTTCTCCCATGAGAAATTGGTGATCGCAAAGGTCGGGATTTCCGCTTCGATCAACTCGTTGTGGATATCGACTGTGCCCTGGAAAATGCCGCCGATGGTCTCTTTCCAACGGGTGTCATAGGCCCCGATTTCACGCCAGTAGCGGGGGAAGCGGGTAATCAGCCTGGCCACGCCTTCGGCATAGATATCCCCGGCATCGAACTCAAGGTTCCAATCCTTGGTGCAGATGGTGTCGCCAAACCACCGCGCCTCTTCTTCGGTCGCAAACAGCTTGCGGAACAGATACATCGGATCCCAGTCGACAAAGACGCCGCCAAGATCGAAAACGGGAATGAGGGGGTCGGACATCGCTATCGCTCCAGGGTTCGATCGATGTCATGTCAGGCAGATGCGTGATTTGCAACCACCCATGGCGCTGGCGCGCTGAGACAAGAGAAAAGGGCGATCCGGTATTTGCGGGCGTCGCGGCAAGGGCTGCTGGCTGAGGCTAGCAGCGCCAACCCCAACACCCGCCACCCCATCCACCGGGGCCGCCCCATCCACCGCCAGGACCGCCTGGTCCATCGTCATCGCCATCGCCAGCGGAACCGCCATCATCCTCTCCGGATTCTTCATCCTCGTCGCCTGCGACGTCGTCGACGACATCGTCCACCGCATCGACAACATCTTCGATGAGCCCTCCGCCGGTCGGAGAGCCGTCCGGTGGAAAACCGAATTCGCCGACGTCCTTGCGGGTTACGTGAAGGGAACGCTGCCCGAGGGGGACTGTGCTGTTAAAGACGGTTCCGAACATGGGAGAATAATCGTAGCTTACTTCGGCAACCACCACATAGCGCTCATCTGAAAGCGTCAGCAGGTCGCTTGGCAACTCATATGTCTCTCCGTTGCTGGCGTCGATCTCCCAATTGCGCGCGGTCGCGCCGGTTACTTCGGTAGAACTGCCGTTCACTTCGACGATGGTCAGCCGAAGCTTCGTGTTCTCGAAGTCAAACGGGCGCATGATTGCGATTCCGGATTGAAAGAACGCATGAACCTCGTCGCGTGTGATTGAACCTTCCTGGGCCACCAGATCCGATACGGTGGAGGCGACCTGGCCCAGTTTACGGTCAATGGCCAGGCCCTGCGTTACGTCTGTTGCCCCCAGATAGCTCAGCAACAGGATGGGCACGATCAGCGCGAACTCGACTGCCGCTATTCCCTTCTGGTTGCGGAGTAATCTGGCCAATGCCCCGGCTATGCCCTGTCGCGGTTCGTACATGATCAGAAGGGCTCCGTTCGAAAGACGTGCGTCGCGGCCAGAAGGCGCTTGCCATCGGCTGTCTGTCCGGCATTCAGGCCCGGAATATTGAAGAATGTCGGCCATTTGTAATAGGCCTCAATCATCATGGTTTCGAGCGGCCCTGCTTCGGTGTAAAAATTGTCCATCGTCCATTCGCCCGTGTCGGTGTCGATGGGTCCGGACATCGAAAAGCTGGCGAAATCGTCGATAGGGCGCACCGACATACGCACCTGTTCGCAATCGAAGATGCCATACAGGCGCCCGCAGAGCGCTTCCCTATAGTCGGCTTCCGAGGAAATATAGGCCGATTGCCCAGTACGGATCAGCCGCGAGGAGTCGATAACCGCTGTGTCGAGGGCATAACCTGCAAAAAAGGCGAGGGCGGTTTCCAACGTTGCCCCAATCAAGGCAAGAAACGCCGGACCGACAATCGCAAATTCGATGGCTGTCACTCCCCGATCGGACAGGGCAAAACGGCGCGCCAACCTGCGGGCCAGCCATTTCCGTCTCGATAATCGTGTTGCGGTAGTCCCCATGCCCGCGCTCCGTCTGAAATCGCTGGGCACAATACGCAAAGCTCTCCTAACCAATAGTTAGGGTTTGGATCGCGTGACCGCGCATCTGAGGCCACGGTAAACCGGACCTTAAGGAGCTGGGGAGATTTCGACCTATCGGCTGGCCGCGCTGTCGATGATGGTGCTCGAAGAGACCACGTCCGAGGTATAGCTGGTGTCGTCGCCCAGCATGATAACGGGCTGGCAATTGGGTGCGCACGCCATAGATGTCCGCTGGGCGCCCATAAACACGGTAACGGTGTCGGAGGTGAGTTGGGCCACTTCGACAATGGTATCGGCTATGGGGTCGCCATTGGAATCGAGGATGATCATGTTGGTCCGGCCAAAGCTCTTGCCGGTCAGAATCAGGGTCTGGGGGTCCTGTATGGTGACATCGGCGATTGCCGGGTTGCCGATAATCACCGTGGCAGCTGGCGCGTTGATACGAAGCACCCGGGCCATGTTGGTATTGACAGTAACCGTAATGGCGTCAGCCGAAATGGCATCCTGGTCCTGAGCGATGGCGGGACCAAGGCCATATCCACTGATTAATAATACTGCAGCAATCAGGGTGCTGCGCAATTGACCCGGCATGACTGGCTTCCCGTCCCGATTGGCATGGTTACCCGATCATGGACGGCAATGGTTACGATTTGGCAAACGTGAGCGGGTCCGGCGTCGGTATATATATTGAGTTGATTGCGGCGATAATAGTTAGCGATTTACAAGTCAGTTAAACCATTTGCTAGTCATATTGAGTATTGGCTTTGAACGGCCGGTTTTGAGCCTTGAGATTAACTCTATTTCAACTGGCCGGGACTAGCTTTGCCCCATGTTCGATGTGTGACGCGTCGAACGATGCAGTCACTTGAGGACGCACGAACAAGGAGCTTAGTCATGAACCTTTTTAAGAAATTCATCGCCGATGATTCCGGCGCTACTGCCATCGAATACGGCCTCATCGCGGCGCTCGTTGCCGTTGTGGTCATTGCGGCCCTGACACTGCTCGGCGGGCAACTGACGGACACCTTCTGTAGCATTGCCGATAGCCTTGCTGGCGAAGGCGGGGCCGGCGGAGATTGCGCGGCAGAGGGATAAGCCACCGTTACTGGCATTTGAAAAACATTGGAGGGCCCGAATTTCGGGCCCTCTTCTTTTGGGTTTGTTAAGTCGACTGCACTAGGCTGACGCATAGATGTAACTTGGGGTCGAAGAGGGCGCCGACCATGTTTGATAGGTTCATATCCGATCAGAGAGGGGCGACATCAATCGAGTATGCCTTGATCGCATCTCTGATTTCGATTGCCATTATCGGAGCTTTATTGGCATTCCAAGGCTCAATGAGCGGCATGTTCCAGTATATTTCGGATAGTATCACGTCCAGTCTAGCATCCAACGGTTAGCAGATTTGTTGCTGTAATGAACACGACACTCGCCCTCATCTTCCCAACACTTATGGCGTTGGCTGCCTGTTCAGATCTGCTCACGATGCGCATTTCCAACGTGCTCGTGGCCGCTGTCGTTGTCGGCTTCATCATCGTTGCCCTGATTGTGGGCATGAGCCCGACCCTGATCGGCATGCATCTGGCCGCCGGCGCACTGGTACTGGCCGTCACTTTCACCCTGTTTGCTCTGGGCTGGATCGGTGGCGGGGATGCAAAGCTGGCGGCTGGGATCGCCATGTGGATGGGCTTTGAGTTCATGCTGCCCTTTCTTCTTTACGCGGCCGTTCTGGGCGGTGTTTTGACCTTGGCCCTTGTCATCGGTCGCCGCTGGGTGCTACCGGCCCCGCTCCTGAGTGTTGGCTGGATACAGCGCCTGCACCATCCCAAGACCGGGGTGCCCTATGGTATTGCTCTGGCGATCGGTGCCATGCTGATCTATCCCCAGACCCTGATCTATGAGCGTCTGGTCACCAATCAGGCTGTCCAGCAGACCCTGCTCGATCAACTGGGCACACTTTGAAGTCTTGCCGGGCCGTCGCCGTGCGCTCGTTGAGCACAAGGTTTCGCGTTGGGCAGGAAGCTCTTCCTCTAAACCATTGGTTAACCTTTGCAAAAAAGCATCAATTAACCAAGTTTTGACCCTTTACCGGCAATAGTTGCCCCATCAGGCCGTAAGCGCATCCAAAATATGGCGCGCCAAGGCTGATCGTTGCGGGGGCTCAAAGCGCTGAGGCGTGCTGTCTCCCGAA
Source organism: uncultured Pelagibacterium sp. (assembly GCF_963972885.1). NCBI lineage: Bacteria > Pseudomonadati > Pseudomonadota > Alphaproteobacteria > Hyphomicrobiales > Devosiaceae > Pelagibacterium > uncultured Pelagibacterium sp. The sequence continues at coordinate 54,235 of NZ_CAXAXY010000006.1, forward strand.
AACAATGCAGGTGCCGCGACAGGCATGGGCTAGTGGGAGTGTAGGGTCAGATGAAACCGGCGCGTATTCTGCTCATCGTGGTTGCCATCGTCGCGGGCGGGCTCGCGGCGTTCCTGGCGACACGCGGCAACAATCCCCGACCGCAAGAGACCGAATCCGCGGCGCTCGAAGTGCAAACCGAGGCGCGCGCCCAGGTTCTGGTCGCGACGCGGGCAATCGGCCTCGGACAGCGCCTGACCGAAGCGGACGTGGGCTGGCAGGATTGGCCCGAAGGCGGGGTGCGCTCCGAATTCATCACAGCCGGTACCGTACCCGATGCGCCCCAGCAGGTGACGGGCTCTGTGGCCCGCTTCGAATTTTTCGCCGGCGAACCGATCCGCGAAGCCAAACTCGTCAATTCGACCCAAGGCTATCTCTCGGCGGTCATCGGACAAGGCATGCGGGCCGTGTCGGTCTCGGTAAACCCTGATTCGGCGTCGGGGGGATACATCGTGCCCAACGACCGTGTCGATGTCGTTCTCACCCCTTCGGGCGGCGATTACTCCGAAACCATCCTTTCAAATGTTCGCGTTCTGGCAATTGGAACACGGCTCGGTGAGGTCGGTACGACCGGCGGGCAGGTCGATCCCGATAACCCCTCTTCCCAGGTCTTTGAAAAAGCCGAGATCGCCACGCTCGAGCTCACGCCTGCCCAGTCGGAAACCATTTTGCAGTCCGGGTCCGTGGGGCGGCTGGCGCTTGTTCTGCGCTCGGTTGTCGATTTCGGGCAGACCGCAGCGGACGATCATGGCGGCAGCCAGACCGTACGGCTCGTCCGCTACGGACAGTCCCAATCCGTTACATCCAGCGCGCAACGTACTACTCCGTCCTCCGGCACGTCGGTCTCGGCTCTGGACAATCCAGCCGATCCAACGGTGCCGGCCCAGCCGTTGTCGCCCGTCATCGAGGTCAGATAGATGCTCTTCGTTCCGAAACAGCCTTTCGCCGCTCGAGTTGATCTGATGCGAGCCCTGTTTGCAGGCTTGCTGCTGGCCACCCTGTTTGGTGCCACACAGGCCCTGGGGGCCACTTCGCCGCATCTGCGAATTGCCCAGAGCGAGCTGGGGCGCACCCAATACGTGGAAATCGGGGTCAATAAATCGATCATCATCGATCTGCCGGTTGAGGCCGGAGAGGTTATCGTCTCCCAGCCAAACGTGGCTAACGCCCTGATGCGGACACGGACCCGTGCCGTCATTCAGGGCATGGCCCCCGGCGAAACCAATATTTTGTTCCTCGATTCCTCGGGTGCAGGCATTGCGGTGATCGAGATCTCGGTTGCCCAGGACTCCTCGGGCCTTGCGGCAACCATCAATCGGCTGCTGCCTGGCTCTCGCGTTCAGGTGCAGTCCTTTGCCAATTCTGTCATTCTTTCGGGCGATGTTCAGTCCGGCGATGACATGGAAAAGGCAGTTGCCATCGCCGCGCAATATGTGGGCGGAGAAGCCAATGTCACTTCCGTCATCAACGTTGCAGGCGGTCAGCAGGTCGCGCTCAAAGTCGTAGTCGCCGAGATCAAGCGTGACGCGGCGAAAGCTCTGGGAATCAATCTGTCCGGTTCGCTCTCGGTTGGCGCGCTTAACCTGGGCATAAATTCGGATCCCACAATCGGCGATACCGCAGGCAGTTATTCAGGCGATTTCAGCCAGGGCAATTTCTCCATCGACGCTTCGCTGCAGGCGTTGCAGAGCCAGAACGCCCTGCGCCTTCTCGCCGAACCGGTGCTTACGGCAATGTCGGGGCAAGAAGCCAATTTCCACGTCGGCGGTGAGTTGCCGATCCGCGTCGTCACCGACGGTGAGGAAAGCTACGACTACAAGGAATATGGCATAAAGCTCAATTTCACACCGACCGTGCGCTCGAATGGATTGATCGCGCTCGATATAGATACCGAGGTCTCCGAAATCTCCGATACGATTTCGGGTGCCCTCAATTCGCGCAGCGCGTCCACTTCGGTGGAACTTCCGGCCTACCAGACCCTGGCAATCGCAGGATTGCTCGAAGAGCGCACACGGCGCCAGATCAATGAATTGCCTGGGCTCGGCAACATCCCCATTCTCGGTGCGCTGTTCCGGTCCTACGAATACAGCACGTCCCAGACCGAACTGGTGATCCTGGTCACGCCGGTGATTGCCCAGCCAAGTGTGGCACCGGTGGCCACGCCGGACGATTTCTACGAGCCCTCGTCAGATGCAGAAGCCATGTTCCTTGGGCGCATGGAGAACATGTACGGGGTCGGCGGCGCGGGGGGCGGACAGTTCCGTGGTTCCGTTGGCTTCATGCTCGATTGATCCCTTCGCTCCGGCATCACCGCCGGCGCGCCCTTTTTGAGACGTCCCGCTTGGGGTAGAAACGATGACCTTTATCGACAACGACGATCGTGCAAATGCATCCGAGGCGCCCACCGAGACCGTAAGCGGGGCACGGCTGATCCCGCGCATAACGATCCAGGCTTTCTGTGAGCACTCCCAGACCGCTCAGATCATCGAAGACACGACGCACGACCGGCGAATGTCTAAGGTGGCCCTCACGACCCACAATGGCGGCTTGGAAGGGGCGGTTGAAACTTACCGCACAAATCCCACGCCGAACCTGATCATCGTTGAAACCACGCTGCCCGCGGACCAGATCGAAAGCGCTCTGGGAAAACTGGCGGAGGTGTGTGACGCCTCGACGCGCGTCATCGTCATCGGCCACGTCAATGATGTCATGCTCTATCGCAGCCTGATCCGCGCCGGTGTTTCCGAATATCTGGTCATGCCGTCCTCGAGCGCGACAATCATCAACGCCATAACCGATCTTTTTGCATCGGAAGGCGCAGCACCGATCGGCCGCTCCATGGGCTTTATTTCGGCCAAGGGCGGTGCCGGCGGATCCACCATCGCCCATAACGTTGCCTGGGCCATCGCCCGCTCGATCCGCCAGGACGTTCTTGTGGTCGATCTCGACCTGCCCTTCGGAACCGCCGGGCTCGACTTCAATCAGGATCCGCCGCAAGGCATTGCAGATGCCATCTATGCCAGCGACAAGATGGACGCTGTGATGCTCGATCGTCTGATGAGCAAGGCGGCAAATCACATTTCGCTGCTCGCTGCACCGGCCACCCTCGACAGAGCCTACGATCTCACAGAGCGCAGCTTCGAACAGGTTATCGAACTCAGCCAGAAAACCGTACCCGTTGTCATTCTCGACATACCGCATCTGTGGACGGGCTGGGTGCGCCATACTTTGGCTGCTGTCGATGAGGTGGTGATTGTGGCCGAGCCAGACCTGGCCAATTTGCGAAATGCCAAGGCGATCGCCGATGCGGTCAAGGCCATGCGCCCGAGCGACAGCGACCCCATTATCGTGGTCAACAAAACGGGTATCTCCAAGCGTCCGGAAATCCCCGCGGCGGAGTTCGCTTCATCGATCGAATGCCATCTCGCTGCCCAGATCGGGTTTGAGCCGGCCCTGTTCGGGACCGCCGCCAACAACGGCCAGATGATTGCGGAGGTCTCGGGGACTCACAAGGTCAACGGCATTTTCCGCACGCTTGGACTGGAACTGACCGGGCGGTCCGGCGCCGAGGCGGGCAGCCGCCCCTCCGGAATCCGGCTCCCCGATCTGTTTCGCATGCGCAAGCGGGCGTAATTACAAGGAAGGCTTTAAACGATGTTCGGCAAGCGTGCGAGTTTCGGTGGCAACACCCAGCCGGCTCCGAGTCGCCCCGCGCCTCCTCCCGAGACTCAGGAGGTTGAACGCGCCCGCGAGCAGTCGGCGATCGCGACGTCCGAAGCCCAACGAACGACACGAATCGAAGAGGGTGTCGACAACGTCGAACCCAATGGGCGCGACAAGAACTACTTCCAGACCAAGTCCTCGATCTTTTCGGCCCTGATCGATTCCATCGACCTGTCTCAACTCGCCGCAATGGATCAAGATTCTGCGCGTGAGGAAATTCGCGACATCGTCGCCGAAATCATCGCGCTCAAGAATTTCGTCATGTCGATTTCCGAGCAGGAAGACCTGCTCGACGATATCTGCAATGACGTTCTTGGCTATGGTCCGCTCGAACCGTTGTTGGCCCGCGACGACATCGCCGATATCATGATAAACGGCTCTCAGCGCTGCTATATCGAAGTCAGTGGCCGGGTGAAGCTGACCAATGTGCGCTTCCGTGACGATGCGCACCTGATGAATGTGTGCCAGCGCATTGTGAGTCAGGTGGGCCGTCGCGTTGACGAGTCCTCTCCCATATGCGACGCGCGCCTGCCCGATGGCTCTCGTGTCAACGTCATCGCGCCGCCGCTTTCGATCGATGGGCCAACGCTCACCATTCGTAAGTTCAAAAAGGACAAGCTGACCCTGCCGCAGCTGGTCAAGTTTGGCTCGATTTCTCCCGAGGGTGCCGAAGTGCTGCGCGTTCTGGGCCGCGTGCGGGCCAACGTTCTGATTTCCGGCGGTACAGGTTCGGGCAAGACCACTCTGCTCAACTGTCTGACTGCCTTCATCGACAAAGACGAACGCGTCATCACCTGCGAGGATTCGGCCGAACTGCAGCTCCAGCAACCCCATGTAGTGCGCCTTGAAACCCGCCCGCCCAATCTCGAGGGCGAGGGCGAGGTCACCATGCGCGAGTTGGTCAGGAACTGCCTGCGCATGCGTCCCGAGCGGATCATCGTCGGCGAAGTCCGTGGCCCTGAAGCGTTCGATCTTCTCCAGGCCATGAACACCGGCCATGACGGCTCCATGGGTACGCTGCACGCCAACTCGCCGCGCGAAGCCCTTTCCCGTCTTGAATCGATGATAACCATGGGCGGGTTCGCGCTGCCCAGCCGCACCATTCGCGAGATGATCGTGTCGTCGATCGATGTGATCGTCCAGGCCGCTCGCCTGCGCGATGGTTCGCGCCGCATCACCCATATTTCAGAGGTGCTCGGCATGGAAGGCGACGTCATCGTCACCCAGGACGTGTTCCTCTATGACATCATGGGCGAAGACGCCAACGGGGCCCTCCTCGGTCGCCACCGCTCGACCGGCATTACCAAGCCCCAGTTCACCGAAAAAGCCCGCTACTTCAACGAGGAAATGGCGCTGGTCGAAGCGCTGGAGCGGGCAAATGTCGAACAACACGAACTGATGCGTTGACCATGAGCCCAATCGTCCTCGGCATTCTTGTCCTGGTTTGCGTTGGAGCGCTTGGCGTTGCCTTCGTGCCTGCGCTGGCGGGGTCCAGTCGGGCTGACAAACGCATGAAAGCCTTGCAGGCCGACGTTCAGGTGCGCCGTCAGACCGTTACCGCCGACAAGACCAGAGAAACGCGCCGCCGCACGGTGCAGGATGCACTCAAGCAGCAATCCGATCAGCTCAATGCGCGCCGCGCCAAAAAGACCCTGAAACACAGAATATTTCAGGCCGGGATCAAGACCACCTTCAAGGTCTGGGTGCGCAATTCGATTATTTTGGGCGTCGCTCTGTTGGTAATCCTGGTCGTGGTGCAGGTGCCGCTGCCCTTTGCCGCGGTCATTGCGGCCGCGGGTGCATATGTCCTGCCCAATATCTATCTCGGCTGGCGTCGCAAGAGGTATCAGGCCGCCTATCTCGACGAATTGCCGAACGCCGTCGAGGCCATCGTTCGCGGCGTCCGGGCCGGCATGCCGCTCAACGACTCCATTCGGCTCGTCGCCCGGGAGGTCAAGCAGCCGGTGCGATCGGAATTCATGCGCGTTCTCGATCAACAGTCCGTCGGCAAGAGCATGGCCGAAGCGGTGCCTGTACTTTTTGATCGCGTGCCGTTGTCCGAGGTCAACTTCTTCATCGTTGTCATTACCGTCCAGCAGCAGTCGGGCGGCAACCTTTCCGAGGCGTTGTCAAACCTCGCCATCGTCCTGCGCAACCGCAAAAAGATGAAAGCGAAGGTCAAGGCGATGAGTTCGGAGGCCAAGGCCTCGGCGATGATTATCGGCGCCCTGCCTGTTTTCGTTATCGGTGCTGTATCCGTGATCAGTCCCGGCTACCTGGCGCCGCTCTTTACCACCAGTGTCGGTACGATCTGCCTTGGTGTTGCCGCGGGTATGATGATGACGGGTGTGTTCGTCATGAATCGTATGATCCAGTTCGACTATTAGGGAAGATTTGCGCGTGAGCCTCGCTGACCAGATCGTCAATCCCGACTTTCTCATCGCAGTTTTTGCGGCCATTTCGGCTGCTGCGATCGTCTTTACGTTCGGCTCCCAGATATTCGAGCGCGTCGAACGCAAGGACCGCATCAAGAAGGTGGCCATAGAGCGCGAACAGATGCGGGCGCGTGAAATGGCCCGTTTGCGCAATCAGGCCGATGGTAAGGAAGGCGGGAGGGGCAACATTCGCGGTGCCGATGCCCGTACCTATATGAAGTCCACAGTCGAGCGGTTTTCGCTCCAGAAGGCATTTGTGGACGAGAACACGATGGACCGCCTTGCTCAGGCAGGCCTGCGTGGCCAGGGCGAACTGACAAAGCACCTGTTCGTGCGTTTCGTTGCTCCCTTTCTCTTTTTTGCGCTCGGTGCTTTCTATCTCATTTTCATTACGCCCGGCGACCGCCCGCTCTTTCTCAATATAGTTTATGCCGTGGGCGTGGGGTTGGTCGGGGCTTACATCCCCGTTCTGATGCTGCGCAATAAGATTCAGAAACGCCAGCGCTCGATTAAGAAGGCGTGGCCCGATGCGCTTGATCTCATCCTTCTCTGCGTTGAATCGGGCATGTCGATCGAGCACGCCATAAAGCGGGTTGCCAAGGAAGTCGGGCTTCAAAGTGTTGAACTCGCCGAGGAAATGACCCTCACGACGGCTGAACTGTCCTTTCTTGAAGATCGGACCCGCGCCTATGACAATCTTGCCCGGCGCACCGGACTCGACGGCGTGCGTTCGGTGATGACGGCGCTCATCCAGGCCGAGCGCTACGGCACCTCGGTGGGACAGGCGCTCCGCGTCATGGCCGAAGAAGGGCGAGACGCGCGCATGATGGAAGCCGAGAAAAAGGCGGCCGCGCTGCCGCCCAAGATGACCGTCCCCCTGATCGTCTTCTTCCTGCCGGTTCTCTTTATCATCATCATGGCGCCGGCCATCATCACCGTCACCTCGCTCTGACGGGACAGCAGCGGGGCCCGGCTCAGGCAGGCGTGTCGTTTTGGATGGCTTGCCAGCGATCCTGCTGGGTCAGCAGCGCGCGGATGTAATCCATATTGGCTTGAACCTGCTCGGGCGGCAATTCTGCGGCATAGAGGGCGCGTGCGTCCTCGAACCGGCCCTGCAGACCGAGGACGAGCGCCAGATTCTGCCGCACCTTTGAGGTTGCGCCGGGCAGGGCTGCCGCCTGACGTAAATGGGTTTCGGCCTGGATGAGCTCACCCGTCATGGCGTAGGAAAGCCCCATATTGGCATGTAGCCGTGCTTCGTTGGGTGCCAGAAGCAGCGCTTGCGTATAAGCCTGCCTCGCTTCTGCGGGCCGTCCCATCTGATCGAGAATGGCGCCACGCACAGAAAGCGCGTCCCAGTCGGGTGTTACGGGATTCATCGCATTGTCCACAACCCGCAGAGCCTGCTCGAAGCGGCCGGCAGCAGACAGCGCCTTGGCATAGGCAAGGCCCAACTCAGGATCGCCTTGATGAACCGACATGAGATTTTCGAGCACAGTGACGGCAGGCTCGACCTGGCCCGCGGCCCGAAGGGCGGCAGCATAGTGGATGCCGAGCACCTTGTTGCGTGGATCCTGGGCATAGCGCTGGGAGAGATCGGCCACGCTTGACTGGATCTGCGGTCCGGAAAGATTTGCGTAGTCGGCGTTCAACGCTCCGGATCGATTGGTGGCGCATCCAGCCAGGGCGATGGTAGCGACACCCGCCAGCAACACCAAACCAAATTTGCCCATTCCAACTCCCGGCGCCCTGCGCTCGCGCGTACCTGATCCGTTCAAGAAGTAATTCATTAACCCTAACGCCGGGTTAAACCCGTCCCACATCGATTGCGGTCCCGGAGGCCAGCGGATACAAACGGGACACATCCAGCCTCGGAGTTTTTCATGCCCAAATCCCTGCCCATCATCTGTGTTGCCGAAAACGGCGTCGACGCGGCCAGTCTCAGCGAGACGCACAAGGCCTGGGCACGGAGCAATGGTTTTGCCGGTCAATCGGGCAGGCTGCTGGCCTTGCCCGATACCGAGGGAAAAATAGAGACCTACCTTTTCGGCCTTGGCCCAAAGAGTAACCGTTCGGCGCTGGTCCTTGGCCTTGCCGCATCGGCGCTTCCGTCGGGCACATACCGGCTGGAGGGCGATTACGGCGACCCGACGCTGGCGGCCCTGGGTTTCCGGTTGGGGGCATATGGCTTCGACCGCTATACCAAGGCCAAGGATCGGCCGGTGCTGGAGCTTCCCGAGGGGGCCGACGCCGCCGAGATCGAAAACCTTGTCACCTCGGCATTCATCGCGCGCGATCTGGTCAACATTCCGGCCAATGACCTTGGCCCTGACGCGTTTGAGGCGTGGATCACCGATTTTGCAGGAACCCACAATGTTCCGACCAAGGTCGTGCGCGGCGATGACCTGCTGGCGCACAATTTTCCGATGATCCATGCGGTTGGTCGAGCCAGCGGCCAGGCGCCCCGGCTTGTAGATTTTTGCTGGGGTGATGCAGCGCATCCCAAGCTGACACTGGTGGGCAAGGGCGTCACCTTCGATACGGGCGGGCTCAATATCAAGCCCGGCAGCTCCATGGCGCTGATGAAAAAGGACATGGGCGGTGCCGCTAACGTGCTTGGGCTCGCCAACGCCATAATGACGGCCGGCCTCAAGGTACGCTTGCGTGTTCTGATCCCGGTGGTCGAAAATTCCATCGCCGGCAATGCCTTCCGGCCCGGTGACGTGCTGCCCTCTCGCAAGGGGCTGACAGTCGAGATTGGCAATACCGATGCCGAAGGGCGACTGATCCTTGCCGATGCTTTGGCACTAGCCGACGAGGAAAGCCCTGACCTCATCATCGACATGGCGACGCTGACCGGTGCGGCTCGTGTAGCGCTTGGCCCGGATTTGCCGCCTGTCTATGCCCGCGATGAGGCCTTTGCAAAAACGCTCGTGGAGCACGGCATGGCGATCGACGATCCGCTGTGGCCCATGCCGCTCTGGAACGGCTATGACAAATTGCTTGCCTCAAAGATCGCTGACGTCAATCACATATCAACCGGCGGGTTGGCGGGATCGATCACCGCTGCCCTCTTTCTCAACCGGTTCATCAAACCCGAGACCGAATGGATGCATTTCGACATTTTTGCATGGGCGCCAGAAGCGCGGCCCGGCCGTCCATATGGCGGCACCGACCAAGTCATAAGGGCGCTTTATGGTGCGCTCAAGGCTCGCTACGGTCAGTAGCCCCGGCCCCGGTCGACGACATTGCGCAATGGCTTGCCGGCCGCATGGTCGGCAATGATCTGTGAGAAATAGCGCACACCACTGTGCTCGTTCGATATCGCCGCGATATGGGGTGTGATGAAACAGGTCTCGATCTCCCAGAGCGGACTGGTGCGGGGCAGCGGTTCTGTTTCGAAGACGTCGAGACTGGCGGCGCCCAGCGTACCATCCTTGAGCGCAGCAACGATGTCGGCTTCCTTCTGGTGCCCGCCACGGGCCGCATTGACAAGAACGGGCCCGCCCACAAGTCTGCCGCGGCGCAGTGCCTTGAAAGTTTGCATGTTCAAGATGCCGCGCGTTTCCTCGGTAAGCGGCAACAGGCAGACCAATATGTCGGTAGCTGCCAGAAAGTCCATAAACCGTGTGTCACCGGCAAACCCTTCAACGCCCTCGATCGACTTGGCAGAGCGGCTCCAGCCGTTAACGGAAAAACCGACGGCCCTGAGCTTTAGCGCGGCGTCGGTCCCCAGGACTCCCAGGCCCATGATGCCGACTGAAATTTCATGGCTGGCTGGGGGGTAGAGCTGGCTCCAGACTTTGGCTTTTTGGTGGGCCGCATAGCGTGTGAAGAGCCGCTGATGCATGGTGACCTGCGAGATCACATAGTCGCTCATGCAATGAGTGAGTTCTTCGTCGACAAACCGGATGACAGGCACTTCGGGCAGGGCGGGATGCTCGAGCAGGGCATCGACACCAGCGCCGAGGGAAAGGACCGCTTTGAGGTTATCGAGGCCCTCAAAAGCGTCGGTTGCCGGCTTCCAGACAAAGATGAATTCGATCTCGGCGGGGTCGAATGCATCGCTTCGCGTCACGACGCGATAACCGGGCATCGCCTCACGGAACCCTTTCGCCCAGCCCGCCTCATCGATGCCGGTCAAATGCAATAACAGCGCCATGAACCCTCCCCACCTGTCTTTAAAGAAAACGGCCGCACCAGATGGCGCGGCCGCAATTACATGTTCGCGTATGGCAAACGATCAGTTGGCTGTCGTTTCGGGCGCATTGTCCGATCCAGCCGCGCCCTCGACCGTATCACCCGCCGGCTGGCCTTGGCCGGAAGTGGTATCTTCGCTCTGCGGTGTGGGATCGACCTGCGGTTCTTCAGCGTCGATCACCACCGGGTCGTCCCCTTCGGCGGACTCCTCGAGATTGAGCTGCTCGACTTCATCGAGCACAGGCTGTTCGGCGGGAGCGTCTTCTGTCGCATCCGAACCACCAAGATCGATAGGATCGTCCGAAATCGAATTGAGGAAGACGATCAGCGCTGCGCGATCTTCGATATTGGCAAGTCCGGGAAAGCTCATGCGTGTGCCGGGAGCGAAATCGGCTGGGCTTTCAAGGAACGCGCTGAGATTTGCCGGCGTCCAGGTTTCACCTTCGGCGCCCAGTGAGGCCAGGGCATCTGAATAGGAGTAGCCCTCGTGATGAGCGATATCGGCCCCGACCACATTATGGATTCCTGGGCCGACGCGATTGGCGTTCGCCGGCGAATAATCGTGGCAGGCCTGGCAGCGAACTATCAATGCCTCGCCGTCCTCTGGTGTGACGGCCGCCAATGCAGCGGTCAATTCGTCTTCGACCGGCGCTTCATCACCGCCCTCGCCCTCGGCGAGTGCAGCTTCGTCTTCGGCAGGAGCCTCGGGAAGCGGGAAGGGATCGTCCGAATTTTCACGCAGGAATGTGATAAGATTGGCGCGATCTTCAGGGTTCGACAGGCCGGCAAAGCTCATCTTTGTGCCCGGCGCGTAATCGCGCGGGCTCTCAAGAAAGCCATCGAGATGTTCGTAGTCCCAGATTTCGCCATCGGCGCCCAGCGCTGCCAAGGCGTCCGAATAAGCGAATCCCTCATGGCTGGCGATCGGGTGGCCGACCACACCGTACAGGCCTGGTCCGGTGCGGTTCTCGTTTGCCGGAGAATAGTCGTGGCACGACTGGCACCGTGTGATCAGGTTCGCACCTTCTTCGGCAGAAGCGGTCTGCATGCGGGCAGCGATAGAAGGCACTTCAGGTGCCTCTTCGCCGCCGCCCTCACCTTCGGCAGCGGGCTCCGGCAGGTCGTAGCTTGCGCCGCGCCCTTCGATCGGAGCGTAAATCTCGTCAGCGATAAAGCCGACACCCATCACAAAGACCAAGGTGCCCAGGATGGCGCCAAAAATCTTGTTGAGTTCAAATGAATTCATAACCTCGGTCTCTCCGTACCGTTATCCCCGCCCGAGCGCCGGCAGCAGAACGCAAAATACGGGCCCTCGATCGGCGATCCGGGAAGCAGGGCGTTTCCACACCTGCGCCAAAGCCACGGATTCGACCGTCAAGCCCGCGCGCAGACCATATAATGGAAGCATCGGCCCACGCAACCGCCATAGGCCGGGTGCGACAATCCCGCAAGCCAAATTTTGCCATTCGTTCGTTCAATTGACACCCATTCGCCCGGAGGGTTAGGTGCGCCCGCATTCATTCTTTGGGACCACGCATATGTCACGCAAGATCGCCTTTCAGGGAGAATTGGGAGCTTTCAGTCACGCAACGGCTGTTGAACTGTTTCCTGATGATCAGCCGGTTCCCTGCGTGACGTTTGAACAGACCATCGCCGCCGTGCAGTCGGGCGATGCAGATTATGCGGTCGTGCCGGTCGAAAACTCCCTTTACGGCCGGATCACCGACATCCACCATATTCTGCCCGAAAGCGGGCTCTACATCATTGGCGAACATTACCTTCCCGTTCGTATGAACCTGCTGGGCGTGCGCGGTGCAACGCTATCGGACATTGAGGCCGTGCAATCGCTTTCGGTGGCGTTGGGGCAGTGCCGGAAATTTATCGCACGACATAAGCTGCGCACCATCAACTCGGTCGATACGGCCGGATCGGCTCGCGAAGTCGCAGAAAAGGGCGATCGAACGATCGCTGCCATCGCGTCGCGCTTTGCCGCTGAGACCTATGGGCTCGATGTTATTGCTGAAAACATTGAGGACGCCGCCCACAACACCACTCGCTTTCTGATCATGGCGCGCGAGCCGATTGCCCCCAAACCGAACGGCAAAAAAATCAAGACCACCTTTGTCTTCCGCGTCCGCAACGTTCCCGCCGCCCTCTACAAGGCCATGGGGGGGTTCGCGACCAACAGCGTCAACATGACCAAGCTCGAAAGCTACATGGTTGGCGGCTCTTTTACCGCCACTCAGTTCTACGCCGATATCGAAGGGCATCCCGAAGATCACAACGTCAAGCTGGCGCTTGAAGAACTGGGGTTTTTCTCCGATCACTTCAAACTGCTTGGAATTTATCCGGTGGCCGACTCCGCGCCGTGAAAGAGTCCCACTGACCACTTGCAAACCCGTTCCCGATGCAGCACATAGGGGACGGGAGGTTGGTGGCGGACGAACCGCTCGCCAACCGGGTCAGGTCCGGAAGGAAGCAGCCCTAACGAGTACGGCACGGGTCGTCGTCAGCCTCCTGCTCTAGAGCGCCATTGGGTAATGGCGCGGCAGTTTCCCCCAGCAACGGCCCGCGATGGTGACCCCTCAGACCCCAGCAACGCCCTATCAGGTTCTGGCCCGGAAATACCGGCCATCGAGCTTTGAGAGCCTTGTGGGGCAGGACGCGATGGTCCAGACGCTGGGCAACGCCTTTGCGACCGGTCGCATCCACCACGCTTTCATCCTGACGGGTGTGCGCGGCGTGGGAAAAACCACCACCGCCAGAATTCTTGCCCGCGCCTTCAATTACGCCGATGAAACCGGTGCGCATCCGACACTCGACCTCTCCAAGGAGGGTATCCACTGCGCCGAGATCATTGCCGGTACCCATGTCGATGTCATGGAAATGGACGCCGCATCCAATACCGGCATTGATTCCATCCGCGAAATCAACGCCATGACCCGCACGCCTCCGATGAGCGCACCCTATAAGGTGTTCATCATCGACGAAGTGCACATGCTCTCGACGTCGGCCTTTAACGGGCTTTTGAAAACACTCGAAGAGCCGCCGCCTTACGTTAAGTTCATCTTCGCGACGACGGAAATCCGCAAGGTCCCAGTGACCATTCTGTCGCGCTGCATGCGGTTCGACCTGCGCCGGATTTCGCCAGACGTGATGACGGGCTATCTCTCGGGACTGCTCGAAAAGGAGTCGATCGCTGTCGAGCCCGAGGCGCTGTCGATGATCGTGCGCGCCGGAGAGGGCTCTGTGCGCGATTGTCTTTCGCTCACCGACCAGGCCATAGCCCATGGCGGTGGAGCAATCAGCGTCCAGTCTGTCCGCGACATGCTCGGACTTGCCGACCGGGCACGCATCATCGATCTGTTTGAAAAGCTGATGGGCGGCGATATCGCCGGGGCACTCGACGACACGCGGGCGCTCTATGATTCTGGCGCCGATCCAACAACGATCATCACCGATCTGGCCGAGTTGACCCATCTGGTGACGCGCATCAAGATCGTGCCCTCGGCGGCCGAGGATCCGGTTCTTACCCCTGATGAGCGCAGTCGCGGCGCCGAGTTGGCCCAGAAACTCGCGCTGCGTGTGCTGACACGGACCTGGCAGATTCTATCCAAGGGTCTGAACGAGATTGCTCAGTCCGGCAACGGATTGCAGACCGCCGAAATGGTGCTGATCCGCCTTGCCTATGCCGCAGACCTGCCCAGTCCTGACGAACTGATCGAAAAGCTGACGAGCCAGCCAAACGGGTCTGGTCCCGCGCCGTCCGCCCCGGCGCCCAATGGTGGCGGTGGATATCAGGCTCGAGCGGTAGCGCCTTTGGCACCGCCCAGCGCTGCCGCTCAAACGGCCCCGCGGGCCGAGGCGCTTGCTGTACCGAAATCGTACGAGCAGATTGTCGCGTTGGCCGCCGAAAAACGCGATATCGCGATCAAGTATGCGCTGGAATCCGACATCAAGCCGGTGTCGTTCGAAGTTGGACGCATCGAGGTGGCACTCACGCCAACCGCCAATCCTTCGGTCGTATCTACCTTGTCGGCACGGCTCAAGGAATGGACCGGGCGGCCCTGGCTGGTGACCATATCGACCAGAGAGATTGCTGCACCGACCTTGCGCGAGGCGCGGCGTGCCGCAGAAGACCATGCCCGCGACGCCGCACTGGAAGACCCGATGGTTAAAGCGGTGATGGAAACCTTTCCCGGCGCCAGGCTGGTGAACATTAAGTCGCGACCAGACCTGACCAGCGAGTTGGAAACGGCAGCGGACGATTTCGAAACTCCCGTTGATCCGGAGGAAGACGAATGAAAGATCTCATGGGCATGATGAAAAAGGCCCAGGAATTCCAGCAACGCGCCCAGGAAATTCAGTCCGAGGCGGCTGCTCACCTTGTTGAAGGCACCGCAGGGGCGGGGATGGTCACGGTGACCATGACCGCCAAGGGTGATTTGCAGGGGCTCAAGATCGATCCCTCGCTGTTCAAGCCAGACGACGCCGAAATCGTCGAAGACCTGATTGTCGCTGCTCATGCTGATGCACGGCGCAAGGGCGAAGAATTCATGCAGCAGAAAATGAGCGAAATGACCGAGGGACTCCCGATCCCGCCGGGCATGAAGTTCCCCTTTTAGGGATAGTTGCAGAATGGCGAACACCTCCGGCGGGCCGGAAATCGAACAGCTCATCCAGCTTCTTTCGCGCCTGCCGGGGCTGGGCCCACGATCGGGCCGCAGGGCCGTGCTGCATCTGATCAAAAAAAAAGAGCAGTTGATGATCCCGCTCGCCGCTGCACTCGACCGCGCCGTCGATGCGGTTAAGGTTTGCCAGACCTGCGGCAATATCGATACCATTTCACCTTGCACGATCTGCGCCGATCCGCGCCGGGCCGAGACCGGTCTGCTCATAGTCGTAGAGGACGTGGCCGACCTCTGGGCCCTGGAACGCGCAGGAATCGGGATGGTGCGCTATCATGTGCTTGGTGGTGTGCTTTCGCCGCTTGACGGTGTTGGTCCGGACGATCTTTCGATCGACCAACTGATCCGCCGCGCACCCGACTATTCCGAAGTTGTTCTGGGGATCAATGCCACTGTCGAGGGACAGACGACGGCGCATTACATCACCGACCGCCTTGCCGGCAATGGCGTGACCATTACCCGTCTGGCCCATGGGGTGCCGGTTGGTGGCGAACTCGATTATCTCGACGAAGGCACGCTCAGTCAGGCACTCAAGGCTCGCACCCGGTTTTGAGCGCCACTGTTTACAGGTTGCTAACGGTAATGAAGGCGTGAGGGCGCACCGCAGCATAGACTACTAAAGTTTGTTTACGTATTTGCCTCATATCCTGTCCCAAAAGCTAGGGACGGGCGGATTTAATATGAGCGAAGTTCTTTCAACCCTATACCACCAGCACGATATCCGGCTGGTGATCCTTGCCGCTTTCATCTGTGCGCTCTCCTCATTTGCCGGTGTATCAATTCTGACCCATGCCCGACGTGCGGTCGGCGTGGTGCGAACCGTCTGGTTGGCGATTGCTGCCGTTTCCGTCGGCTTTGGCATCTGGGCCACGCACTTTATTGCCATGCTCTCTTTCGATGTCGGTTTCCCGGCCGGCTATGACGTCGGCTTGACGCTGGCATCGCTTTTGATTGCCATCGCCGTCTGCGGCGCGGGGCTGGTTGTGGCCGGCATGAGCCGCCGGCGTTCTGACCTGATTTTGGGTGGTGCCATCGTGGGACTCGGCATCTCCGCCATGCACTACACTGGTATGCGGGCGCTCGAAATCGGCGGTGAAATATCCTGGGACCCCGGTCTTGTCGCGGGCTCGGTAATTTCCGGCATGGTTCTCGGTGCAGCCGCGCTGCGCATCGGTGTGAGCCGCAACCCACGCGTGAGAGTTTTCGGAGCGGGGCTCTTGACCCTTGCAATATGCTCGATGCATTTCACCGCGATGGGCGCAGCCGGGTTCGCCAATTGCTATGCAATCGCGACGTCAGGTGAAATCAGCCCGGGCGTGCTTTCGCTGATCGTTGGCGTGGTGTCGATACTCATCCTGCTGGCGGCGCTGGGCAGCCTCTATCTCGATCTGCGTGACAGAAGGCGGGCCGCGGCCGAGGAAAGCCGCATGCGCGGGCTGGCCGATGCCGCGGTCGAAGGGCTCGTTGTCTGTTCGGACCGCACCGTCGTTACGGTCAATGCCGCCTTCCAGCGCCTTGCCGGCAGGAAAGGCAAAGATCTATCGGGTCGAGCGATCGATGAATTTCTCGCACCGACTGGCTGCTTAGCCATATTTGAGAATGCGAACGAACTCATTGAAACCGAACTCACCGCGCTCGACGGCGAGCGGATCCCGGTCGAAGTTGTCATGCGTGAAGTCGATTTTGGCGGGAGCCTTCACCGCGCCATTGCAGTGCGTGACCTGCGGGCCCGCAAGCGGGCCGAGCACCATATCCGATTTCTCGCCCATCACGATGCCATGACCGGACTTGCCAATCGTGCAAGTTTCAACACGCGGCTCGATAATGAAATCGCCCGCGCTCGCCTCGCGGGTCAAACGCTTGCGGTGCTCTGCCTCGATCTCGACCGTTTCAAGGAAGTCAACGATCTGTTTGGTCACGCGGCTGGCGATGCGCTGCTGCAGCGCGTGGCGGGGCTGATCGAGGGCGGATTGAAGGGCAGCCAGTTTGCCGGGCGTCTGGGCGGTGACGAATTTGCCGTCATCCTTCCGGACGTAGGGTCGATCGACAATGCCTCGGCACTTGCCCAGGACATGCTCGGCATGTTCGCGCGGGCCAACCGTGAAAACGGTGATGGGACGGTCATTTCCGCTTCAGTTGGCATCGCGGTCTATCCCGAACACGCAGAAGACGCCGAACAGCTGATGACCTATGCCGATACGGCGCTCTATTGTGCCAAGGCCGAAGGTCGGGGGACGCATCGGCTGTTCGAGAGTCAGATGGGCGTTCAGGTGCGTGACCGGCGCCTGCTCGAGCACGATTTGCGCGGAGCCTTTGTCAGCCAGCAGCTTTCACTCGTTTATCAGCCCCAGGTCGATCTCGAAAGTGGGGAGGTTTCCGGATTCGAAGCTCTCGTTCGCTGGACCCATCCTGAGCGCGGCGCGGTTCCGCCCTCTACCTTTATTCCCATTGCCGAAGAAACCGGGCTGATTCTGCAATTGGGTGAATGGGTCATGCGGACGGCCTGCATCCAGGCCGCAAGCTGGACGGCTCCGCTGATGATTGCGGTCAACGTTTCGGCTGTGCAGTTGCATGCCCCAAATTTCGTCGCGTTCATCGAAAGGCTGCTGGCCGAAACCGGTCTGGCTCCTGAACGGCTGGAAATCGAGATCACCGAAACCGCGATGATTCGGAACATGAACCGGGCACTGGCCAATCTGCGGCAGATTGAATAGCCCCGAGTTTCGTGGACACCCTCGGGTTAGTTTTCCTGCTGTCGT
>NZ_CAXAXY010000007.1:0-71554 GCF_963972885.1 uncultured Pelagibacterium sp.
GCATAGCGCTCCGGGCGTTCGCGCCTCAAATCGCTCCACCGGAGCGATTTGCCTATGGACGGCACTCACTCCCTGGGTCGAGCCCGAGGATGACGATGGGGGTGGAGTGAATGGTGGTGATGGAGCCGCAAGCGCGGCTCAACACCCATCGCTGTCCCGGACTTGATCCGGGACCCAGCAGCCTTGTCCATGCTTACAAGCGAATGGAAAGGCACATGGACCCCGGCGTGCGCCGGGGCAGCGAGGGGGGACGCAAAGCGGCGGGGAGAAGCAAGAGTGGAAACGGTTTTGCGGTTCGGACACGCGACAGAACAAGGGCTTAGAGCCAAGGATTTGAGTCAATCAAATCCTGAACGGCTCTAACGGATGATCGAGCAGCTCAGTTGGGAGAGCGCGTCACGATAGCGCTCCCGCATGGCCTGATGGGGCGGCGCCAGCCGCACGACGACTGCAACGTCGTTGCCCTGCGCCTCAACGATCAAAAGTCCTTCGTCGATCTCGAAGCGCTGTTCGGCCAGAAGGCGCGTCTGGGCGGGATTGAACAGGCCCATGTCCAGCAGATCACCCGAACCCGAACGATTGGTCGTGGAATAGATCACATGCCCATCGGCGTTGAACACAGCGACCGACCAGAACGCGAGCGGCAAATCTCCGTTGACGATGCCCGGCCCGTCGCCCAGCTCCAGCCTGCACACACCATAGAGCAGTTCGGGGTCCAGCCCCATCGGGTTGGCTTCACCGGGAGCCAGATCATCGAAAACCACAAAGGTTTCAAGCGGCGCGACAGCCTCCAGCCGATGCCACACATCGCGCACGGCCGCGTCGGGCAGGGTGAGGATGACAACCAGATGGATAAGCCCGCCCAGAACCACCCCGCCCAATATCCAGAACAACAGCCGGCTCATTGGCAGGACACCTTTTCGATGGCCGGCATGGCTTCGATTGTTGTGTTGGCGCCTGAAAACACCACGGCGTCATAAAGGGTCAGAGCGAGCGTGAACGGTCCCGTTCCTTCGATTTCCAGCCAGTTGCCCGGGCCCATTTCGACCCCGATGGTCGCATTGAGCCCACCATCGCCCCATCGCGCCACGCGTTCGCTGTGCAGCGCGGGAAGCTCGGGCGAAGCGGCGATATTGGCGCCGTCCGGGTCGGTTGCCACAAGCGTCCAGAAACTGGCACCGGGCACTTTCCCAGCCACCAGGTACTGGCACCGCGCGTCCAGCGGATCGCCCGAATCGTCCGTGTAGGCGCGAAATTGAAGGCCCTCGGCATAGCCAAGCTGAAGATGGCCCGTCCGCGCCAGATAGGCCCGGCTGTAGGGGTTGGGCATGGGTTGTCCCACATCGGGCCACGCGGCCCAGGAGCCGACCCGGACCGCCGCAAACAGCCTGCCGTCGGTCAGCGCGTAATAGCTTGCCCCGAACCCCACCGAGAGGGCGACCACGAGGCCAACCAGCAGTCGGAAAATCAAACCCAAGACGTCACAGACTTTCGTTGGCGCCGGCGACTGGAGCCGTTGCCTGATCGATGGCCCCGCTCCCCCCAACGGCAAGGGACTGGCGCATTTTTTCCGACAGATCAAGCAGCTTGATCGCCGCTGCCGGGGCCAGGGTCGGCGCGCGCTCGGGCGCCTGTTCGCCATCTTCCCCGTTTGCCGAATCTGCGATGATGAAGGGCCGAGGCTCCATATCCACCCCGAAAACCGGCTTCACTTCGATATTGGTGTGTGCGTAGGCCATGAATTTCTGCCAGCTCATGGCCGGAAGACTGCCCCCGGTCAGATTGTTCATGGCCGTGTAATTGTCGTTTCCGTACCAGACCGAGGCGACGTAATTGCCGGTATATCCCACATACCACGCATCGCGGTACGAACTGGTCGTTCCGGTCTTGCCCGCACTCGGGACACCCTCGACAACCGCGCGTCCGCCCGTGCCGCCATAATTGACGGCGTTGAGAATGTCGTTCATCGACAAAACGATCTGCTCATCAAGGAGCCGCACCCGGTTCTCGTCGGGATTGGCCTCATAGATCACTTCGCCGCGCAACGTCGTGATGCGCGTGACCCCGAACCCGGTCGCCCGATAGCCGCCATTGGCAAACACCGCATAGGCCGAAGCCATGTCGAGTGCGCTCACCGAGGCCACGCCCAGCGCCAGCGAACGGGTCACCGGAAACGCGTTGCGGATGCCGAGACGATGCGCCATTTCGGCAATCGGCTCACGCCCGGTCTGGGTGGAAAGGCGAACCGGAACGCTGTTGATCGAAGCGGCCATGGCAGCCCGGATCGTCGTCCCGCCACGAAACGAGCGCCCGTAATTCTGCGGGCACCAATTGCCGATACAGATCGGTGCATCGGTGATCGGGCTGCGCGGCGTGAGCCCGAGCATCTCGAACGCGGTGGCATAAACGAATGGCTTGAACGCCGATCCCGGCTGCCGGTTGGGCGCCACCGCCCGGTTGAACTGGCTCTGTCCGTAATCGGTGCCGCCCACCATGGCGCGCACGGCGCCGTTGTGCTCCATGACCACCATGGCGCCCTGGCTCACATTGTAAGCGGTGCCCTGTTCGCGCAGGACCGAGATAATGGCGTCTTCGGCATGAACCTGCAGGTCGGGATCGATGGTTGTGCGCACCACGAACCCGACCTCGGGGCTGTCGCCGACAAGGCGCTTGGTTTCCAGAAACGCCCAGTCGAGAAAGTAGTTGGGCGAATTGGCTTCGGCGGAACGGTCGACCGGCTCAGCCGGCCGGCGCCGCGCTGCCGTCACCTGGCCTTCGGTCAGATAGCCTCCATTGACCATGTTGGTGAGGACCACATTGGCCCGCCCGCGCGCCGCAGCGATATCGACGTGAGGAGCCCAGCGGGTCGGCGCCTTGTAAAGCCCGGCCAGCATTGCGGCCTCGGCGAGATCGATATCCTGGATGGGCTTGCCGAAATAGAACTCCGCCGCCGCCGTCACCCCGACATTGCCGCCCCCCATATAGGCGCGGTCGAGATAGAGCTTTAAGATTTCGTCCTTGGTGAAATTGGCTTCCAGCCAGAAGGCCAGAAACAGCTCCTTGATCTTGCGCTCATAGGTCCGCTCATTGGTCAGAAACAGGAGCTTGGCCAATTGCTGGGTGATCGAGGACCCACCCTGCAGGCCCGAATCGCCCCCGGCATTGGAGAGCAGCGCCCGGGTCGTACCCCATACGTCGATGCCGAAATGCTCGTAAAACCGCCTGTCCTCGGTCGCCAGCGTCGCCTTGATCAAAAAGTCGGGGATTTCCGCCAGCGCCACCGAATCGTCGGACCGGATGCCGCGCCGCCCGATTTCGTTGCCGTAGCGGTCCAGAAAGATCACCGAATAGTCCTCGGCCCGGTTGAACTCGCCCGAGGCGGTTGCATCCATCGCCGAAAGCGCCAGCGCCACCATAAGCACAGAGCCCATGGCGCCAAAGCTCAAGGCGTCCGATGCCAGCTCGACGAAAATCCGCCGCAGCCCACGCACCGAAAAAAGCGAGAAAAAATCCTGAGTCCTGGTATAGACTCGTCCCGTCGAGCGCATGCCGTCGTAAAGAAACGAATCCAGCCATGCGTCGGCCTCGAGCAGCCGGTTCTTGCCTTTGGCACGCTTCTGCTTTGTGTAAAACGGGTCCTGCACCTTGGGCCTTTTGCTGCTCGGCTTCAATTGTTTGCCCGTCCGGGTGCGCTCGATCCCGAACCGATGGTATTGTATGGCGTTAAGCCCCAATGGGTCATCACAATTTTATGTGGTTTTGCCAACGGGGTTAAAAGTGTGGAGTTGGTGCCGACAATGGCATTCTGGGACGAAAAACCGCTTGAAGCCATGACCACCGAGGAGTGGGAGGCGCTGTGCGACGGCTGCGGCAAATGCTGCCTGCTCAAGCTCGAGGACGAGGACAGCGGCCAGATTTTCCCCGCCAATGTGCGCTGCAAGCTGCTCGATGGAGACACTTGCGGCTGTTCGGACTATCCCAACCGGCAGGCCAAGGTTCCCGACTGCATCAAGCTTACCCCTGAAAAGGTCCGCGAGATCGCCTGGATTCCCAAGAGCTGCGCCTATCGGCGCATCGCCGAGGGCAGGGGGCTGGCCTGGTGGCATCCGCTCGTTTCGGGCGATCCCGAAACCGTCCACGCCGCCGGAATTTCCGTTCGCGGCCGCACCATTGCCGAAGAAAATGCCGACACCTCCGACTGGGAAAGCCACATCATCGACTGGGTCGACTGGGAACCGGCCGAATAACCAACCCGGCCCTGCAAACGGTTCGGACCGGGAAAAAATCGTGATGAACGCTTTCTGAATATCGAGTTCACGGCCGGTTCCGGCCGATAGAGCTAAACCTGATCCTGCAAGAGGCAACCGGCGGTACGCAACACCCGCCCAACCCAACCAGGAGACGGAACAATGTTTAAAAAGATCATCATCGCAGCCACCCTCGCTGCCAGCTTCGGCGCCGTGAGCGTTCCGGCCATGGCCAACGACATCTACATCAACCAGTTCGGATGGGGCAATTCGGCCGGCGGCACCCAGTCGGGCACGGGCAACGCCATCGGTGCTTTCCAGGACGGCTGGTGGAATTCGAGCACCCATCATCAGTCGGGCCACGGCAATGTCGCCGCCAGCGGCCAGAGCGGCTGGGACAACCAGTCCGAAACCTGGCAGAACGGCAATTTCAATGAGGCCGGCGTTGGCCAGTTCGGGTCCAACCATACCTCGGTCCTTACTCAGGACGGCAATGGCAACGTGGCTGCCGGCGTCCAGGTCGGCGATGGCTGCACTGCTGCGGTCGATCAGAACGGATCGGGCAATGTCGCCGCCTTCGTTCAGGTCTGCCCCTGACAGTCGCGCATGGCTCACCCATTTTCCCCAGCCGGGCAGGGCTTTTAGCCCCCCGGCGCCAAGGAAGGACGCATCCGATGACCATTGATCGCCGCAAAGCCTATTCGCTTTCCATTCTCGGCACCGCCGTCGCACTTGTCGCTGTCGGTACGGCCAGCTATGCCCGCTCGACCGACGATGTCACCGGCGCAACACGCCCGGTGCCCTGCGAGGTGGTTTCGACCGCAGCCGGCAATGGCATGACCCTCGAGGCCATCTATAACGCCCAGGGACCGACCAACGGCACCTACCGTCTTTCGGTAAAGTCGGTCGGCGGCGCCAACAGCTCCACAATCAATCAGGGTGGCGGCTTTGCCGCACATGACGCCGGGCCTGTCAGCCTGGGGCGCGTCTCGGTCGGCAACGCGCCGGCATATGATATCGCCCTGACCGTCGAGGTCGACGGGGTGGTCCACACCTGCCTCGATCCGCAGGGCAATTGGGCCTGACGAAAAAGGGGCTCCGAAACGGGAGCCCCTTTTCTTTGGCGTATATCGCAGCGCTACTGGACCTGGCGCAGCGTCAGGCCCGAGAGGACGCAGTCTCCTTCGACAGCCAGACCGCTGTCCCCGGCCACGATCTCGCATTCGATCGGTGTGGGCACCGAACTGCCGCCATCGATCTCCTCGATGATCAACGAGCCCTCGCTTGCCGCATAGGTGCCGCTCAGCGCGGGCTCTGTCGCTTCGGCATCGAGCACGACACCTTCCCAGGCGGCAAATGATCCGTCATTGCCGAACAGGAAGGTCAGGCTGTTCGTGCCCTCGCCCTGCGCCACGAACCGTCCCGGCCCGATGCCGCTGATGCTGGCCTGCGCGGCCGCGTCGCTTTCATCCTGACGGGACGCGACCTCGGCTTCGAGAGCCTCAAGCTCGTCGGTGCGGTCCGACAGCGTGGCCGTCAAGGTTTCGAGTTGGGCCTGCACCTCCTCGCGCTGGGCCTGCGCGTCGGTAACCTGGCTTTCCAGTTCGGTCTGCTGACCTTCGAGTTCGGCCACCACGGTTTCGAGGCTTTCGCGCCGGTCTTCGAATTCGGCCTGGCTGGCGCGCAGCTCGGACAATTGGGTCTGGGCGGCAGCCTGCGCTTCGCGCGCCGCCTGCACTTCGCTTTCCATTTCCGCTGACGTGCGCGTGGCGTCGGCCGCTTCCTGAGTCAACTGGGCCGCGGTTTCGCGCAGCTCGGCTTCCTCGCTGCGCGCCGTCTGCAACCGGCTGCCCACATCGGCCAACTCTGCCGTGCTCTGGGCAATTCGGTCCTGCACTTCGGAAAACGAACTTTCGGCTTCGGCGAGATTGGCCTGCAATTCTTCGATGCGACCCTCGCGCTCGGCCAGTGCGTCGGCGACTGTCTCAAGTTCGGCGTTGGCTCCCTCGAGGGCGGCCTGTACCTCGTCGCGTTCAGCGACAATGGTATCGCGGTCTTCGGTCAGCCGGTTGCGTTCCTCGGTCAGCGTGCTGATTTCGGCCTCGAGTTCCTCGAGCGTTGTCCCCGACTCTTCCATGGTCTGGACATCGGCTGCCAACTGATCGCGCTCGGACGTCAGGGCGTTGACTTCGTTTTGCAGGCCGCCCGTCGTTGTCGATGAGGCAAACCACAAGATCACGAACGCCGCCCAGCCCAATACGGCGGCAGCGCCCAGCGCGATAACGAGCGGGTTCCTCGAGCGGTCTTGAGTTTCGGTGTCGTCGTCCATGGCAAATCCTTTTGGCTCCGTTGAGGAGCGAATTGGTAAAGCGAAAATGGCAGGAGCGTCCCGGCTTGGCGCTGTCCCTCGCACGAACAACAAGCAACGCGCCGCACGGGTTCCAATATGACGGCGCTTTGAGGGGCGAGGCAACCTTAACGCCAGATAAACGTGACCTTCGACGGCGGTTCAGCTCGCCCAATTCATAGTCGTGGTCATGGAGGCGCAACACCGCCACAGCAAAACCAGAGGAGCACGATCATGGGATGCAACACCAACACAGCAAAGGCCGCCGGCCTCGCACTGATTATCGCAATGGGCGCATTCACGGCCCCCGCCAACGCCGGGCAGGTGTCGATCAACTTGAACCCCGCCAATGCCGAACAGCAGCAGATGATGCAGGCCGGGCTCGGCATTTATGCCCTCTACAACGGCATCCAGAACGGCTCGATCACCCAGGATGGCGTCAACAACATGGCCGGTCTGACCCAGGGCGGCGGCGGCAACCTCGGCATCGTCCATCAGGAAGGCAACAACCACAACGGCACCCTCAACCAGCAGGGCGGGAACAACAGCTACGGCCTGTTCCAGTTCGGTGAAGGGACCGATGCCCACGTCAATCAGTCGGGCGGCCAGACAGGTCTGGGCCTGGTCTTCGGTTGGTAATTCCCCGGCTCCGATCCGGTGTCCGTACTCGACCGTATGGGTACGGGCGCCGTTCCCCGGGGCGTGTGACATACTTCAAAGCGTTGATTTCCGGCATCCATAGGCGTAAACGATCCCGCGCCACGCTGGAGGGGCCGGGACATGCTTGGTGCAACCGCTTACGTCACCGCGTTTTTCACGCTCGTTCTTGCCGGCATGATGCTTGTGCCAATGCTGGCCGATCTCTCCGTCGGCAACCCCGATTGGCAAGCCTTCCTCATCTCCGCGCTCGCCGCCGGCGTGCCTTCGGGGTTCCTTGCGCTCGCCACAAGGCGTGAGCTTCCGCCCTTCAGCCTGAAATTCGGCTTTCTGCTCGTCAACATGATCTGGGCATCCACCTCGATCGTCGCCGCATTGCCGCTTTTCCTTTCCGGGCTCTCCATCAGCTTTACCGATGCGGTTTTTGAAGCCACATCGGGAATAACCACCACGGGATCGACAATACTTGCGGGCCTTGACGACATGCCTCCGGGCCTCCTGCTGTGGCGCTCGATGACGCAATGGTTCGGCGGGCTGGGCATCATCGCGATGGGGCTGCTTCTCCTCCCCTTCCTGCGGGTGGGCGGCATGCAGATCTACAAGCTCGAATCCTCGACACAGGCCGATTCACCCTTCGCGCGGTTCACAAAATTCTCATGGGCGATGGTGGGGCTCTATCTCGCCCTTTCGCTCGCCTGCGCCCTTTCCTATTGGGTGGCGGGCATGTCCAGCTTCGATGCCGTAAACCACGCCATGACCACGGTCTCGACCGGCGGCTATTCCACCCACGATTCCTCGATGGGTCATTTTGGCCTTCCGGTTCTCGTCGTCGGCATCGTCTTCATGATTGGCGGCGCGATGCCCTTCATCGCGATTTTGCGTGCGGTCACCACCGGACGGATTTCTGCAGCCTTTGAGGCACAAGTGCCAGTGCTGCTCTCGATTCTGGCGGTTTTGAGCTTTGCAGTGTTCCTTTCGGCACTCGCCCACTGGCCGTCGGACCTGAGGTCACTGGGGGTCCATTCGGCGTTCAATATCGTCTCGGTGGTCACAACCACCGGGTTTGCTTCGACCGACTACACGCTCTGGGGGCCGTTCGTGAACACCGTCTTTCTGCTCGCCACCTTCCTGGGCGGGGCCGCCGGCTCGACCAGCGGTGGAATAAAGACTTACAGGCTCATCATAATTTACCAGTCGCTGCGCAACGGGCTCAAGGAATTGATCTATCCCCACGGCATATTCGTGGTGCGCTACGAGGGTCGCGAAGTGCCCTGGCAGGCCATCAAATCGGTGCACCATTTCATCGCAGCGTTCCTCGCGCTCCTTTTGGCCGTCACATTGGTTCTCGGCTTTACGGGCCTTGATACCCTGACAGCCTTCACCGGAGCGCTTACCGCCCTCACCAATGTCGGCCCCGGCCTCGGTGAAATAATCGGCCCGGCGGGCAATTTTTCCTCGCTGGAGCCGCTGGCCAAATGGGCCCTGATCTTTGCAATGCTGGCTGGGCGCCTTGAAATCCTTGCCATTCTGGTTCTGTTCAGCCCAGCCTTCTGGCGGCGCTAGAGCCGTCCAGGATTTGATTGAATCAAATCCTCGGCTCCAGACCTTTGTCTTGTCGCGTGTCCGAACCGCAAAACCGTTTCCATCCCCGATCGCGTCGAGGACATGCTTTTGCTGGACACGCTCTAAGCCCGTCGTTTTCTCGTTCTACTTGCCGGTGAGGTCGGCGAGCAGAGCGTCGAGCGAAGCAAAGCTTATGCCCATGCCATCGGTCATGCCGGTTGCCAGTGATGCATCGCGCTGGCCCTTGGATTCATAGGTGATTGTCTGTTTGAGCCGCGTGCGATCGTTTTCGGCCTGAAACGCGCACTCGATCAGCATTTTTCCCATGCCGAAATCGTCATCGAACGTCTCGGTGGTCACAAGGCGGGCCGGGGGCTCGATCTCGTGGAAAATTCCCTTGAGGCCCATGCTGGCCCCATCCGGTCCCGACCAGACGTAGCGATACGTACCGCCAGGCCTCAGGTCGATCTCGCACGTGGCAAGCGACCAGTCGTCCATCCCGGTCATCCAGCGCCGAACGAGATCGGGCTTTGTATAACAATCGAAAACCAGATCGGCCGGGGCATCGAACAGGCGCTCGATGACCACTTCGAGATCGCTCGGTGTCGAAACGGTAAGGGTAGTGGAAAAGCTCATCAGTTCCGTTCCTTTTTGCGTTGAGCCTTCAACTCGTCCAGCAGGGTGTCGAGCCGGGAAAAGTTGGCTTCCCAGATCTGACGATAATTCTCCAGCCAGTCAGTGGCTTCCTTGAGCGCAATGCCTTCGATCTTGACCGGGCGCTTTTGCGCGTCGCGGCTGCGCGATACCAGCCCGGCTCGCTCCAGCATCTTTATGTGCTTGGAAATGGCAGGCTGGCTCATATCGAAGGGCGCCGCCAGTTCCATCACCGTTGCCTCACCCTCGATCAGCCGCGCCAGAATGGCGCGCCGCGTTGGGTCGGCCAGGGCGATAAATGTGGCGTCGAGGCGTTCGGAATCCGTCATTTCATAACCGTATAGATTGATATCTAATTAGTTATATAAGGTCGCTTTCCGAGTCAATATGCACAGCCTGGCGGCTGGGCAAAAAATTTGCCGATTTTGTCGGATCGGACCAAACTGACACGTCCTGTATGCATCAATGCTGCAAATGGAGACGACAAATGCCCGCCACGCCCAACACCGACAAGGAACTCGTGCTGGATCGCCTGATCGATGCGCCGCGCGACAAGGTCTATCGTTGCTGGACCGAGCCAGACCTTATCAAGCAGTGGTTCGCGCCCAAGCCCTGGACCACGCCCAATGTGGAGATCGACGTCCGTCCGGGTGGTGCCAATACGGTCACGATGGCCGACCCCGAAGGCAACGAATATCCCAATCCCGGCATCTATCTCGAAGTCGTTCCCAACGAAAAACTGGTTTTCACCGATGCCTTTACCGCCGGATGGCAACCGACCGACAAGGCGTTCTTCACCTGCGAGCTGACCTTCGCCGATGAAGGCGGCAAGACCCGGTATATCGCCCGGGCCAAGCACTGGACGCTGCAAGACAAGCAGCAACACGAGCAGATGGGATTCCACGAGGGTTGGGGCATATGCGCCGATCAACTCGAAGCGCTGGCCAAGACGCTCTGAACGCGCCTGGCGTTATTGACCATTCCGCTCGAGCCACGCCACGGCGTGCTCGAGCATTTGTTTGGCATCGACCAGCAAACTTCCTGCTGCTCCGATCTTATCTTGCCGCCCGCGTCCCTTTTCGAGATGGGATGTCACGATCGCGGTAAAATAGTCGATACCATCGAGTTGGGGGGCAACGGCGTCCGAGGTGTCGAACTCTTCGCACATCCGCCATACCGTTCCGTCCGGGCCGGCAAACGGTACCGCCCAGCGCTTGATCCGCTTGTTGGGAATGTCGGCCAGATGTTCTGCGTGATGGATCAGCGTCATCGTATCGTGCGGCGCGCCGACCATCAGCACCTTGCCACCGGCCTCAACCAGCCTGGCCAGCGGCGAGCCTGGCCCGTAGCCATAATCGAGCGCGTGATCGGCAACCAGCCAATCGGCCCGCGCCCCGATAGCCGTCATCGACGCTCCGGGATTGTCGCTGCGCAGGGCGCCAGGGGTGGTTCTGAGAAACTCGGGCAACACGCCATGGTCCCGGACGGCTCGTGAGCGCTGCGGATCGAACCCTGAAATCCTGTCTCGCCACCCGGCGGGCACGCGACCGGTCTCATCGAGCAGCGCTTCGTAGCGGGCATCCCAGTCGGTATAGGCCATGATGGTGCCGCTGGGTCCAACCGTCCTCAGGAGCGCATCGATCAGTGTATCGGGTCCATTGATGAGATTCCCCACGGTGCTCATGGCGGCGTGGACCATAACGACATCGCTGGCACGCACCCCGATTTGGGAGAGATCGGTGACAAGATCGGCGCAGGATAGAAAGTCGGACATGCGGACGCTCACGATAGAGTGAACATGAGTTTAAGCATCAGAGCGCCGTGCGCCAACGTGCTTAACACGACCTTAAGTCCCTTCTGGCAGATTTTATGCCGTTGAGTTTGTTTTGTTAGCGCCAAGTCATCCCATGCTGTCCGTTGGGGGCGGACAGCGTCTCGCCATAAAGGCGTGACAGGATAACTGGCGATTGGAAGCGGAAAAGGTCCCTCCATGCGTAGCACCGCCCCCACGACTGATTTGCCCGTTCTTTCGCGCCGTCGTGCGATGGCGCTCGGGTTGGGCGCTGGCGCAGCGCTCATTCTGCCGCGCCCGGCCTTTGCCAATGTCTCCGATTTCGTTGCCTCGGTCTGGCCCGAAGCGTCCTCGCGTGGCGTTTCCCGCGCCATATTCGAGCAGGCCTTTGCAGGCTTTACGCCGTCCGACCGCATCATGAGCCTCACGCGCAGCCAGCCCGAAACGGTCAAGACGACGGGTCAGTATGTTGCCGACGCAGTATCGTCCACGCGCGTGTCCAACGGTCGGAGCATGCGCGGGGAGTGGGCCCAGACATTGGGTGGAGCCGAGCAGCGCTATGGCATCCAGTCCGAGATCATCCTTGCCATCTGGGGCATGGAAACCAACTACGGATCCTACATGGGCGGCAACAATGTCATCCATGCGCTGGCAACGTTGACCTATGGCAATTACCGGCGCGACTTTTTCAAGAGCGAATTGCTGACCGCGCTGCAGATCCTGCAGGCGGGCCATGTTGCCGCGCCGCAAATGGTGGGGTCATGGGCCGGGGCGATGGGGCACACCCAGTTCATGCCGTCGAGCTTTGTGGCCTACGCCGTCGATTACAATGGCAACGGCAAGCGCGACATCTGGAACTCCGTGCCCGATGCATTGGGGTCGGCCGCCAACTATCTCAAATCGCATGGCTGGCGGAGCGGCGAAACCTGGGGCTACGAAGTCCAGCTCCCCTCCGGTTTCGATTATGGCCGCGCCTGGGATATCGGGCGCCAGACCCTTGGCCAATGGGAAGCCATGGGTGTCCGCCGCACCGGCGGGCGAAACTTTCCGCGCTCCGGAGACATGGGACGGATTTTCATGCCGTCGGGCGGCAGTGGTCCGGTTTTCCTGTTGCTTGCCAATTTCGACGTCATCAAGCGCTACAACAATTCCGACAATTATGCCCTCGCCGTCGGCCATCTGGCCGACCGCATCCTTGGCGTCGGTCCCTTCATCCGCTCGTTTCCCGCCAATGAGACGGGCCTGACGCGATCACAGCGCGAAGAATTGCAAAGCCTCCTCAACCGCCGCGGATACAATGTCGGCACACCCGATGGGGTCGTTGGCCCCAAAACCCGACAGGGCATTATCGCCTTCCAGCGCGCTGCCGGGCTTCTGGCCGATGGTCACGCTTCAAGCGCCCTGCTTTCCGCACTGCGCTAGAATTCGCGAAAGTGAGGATTGGGTAACCATCCAACCCGGTGAAACACCATAAAATGCACAATTTGAGGTAATGTCTCACGTTGACCCGGAGGGCAAGAGGACCGTCCCATGGTTATGGAAGTATCGACGAGCGAAGAGGGAAGGTTGGCGGCGCTCAATCGGCTGACCGCCGCTTTGGTCGCCCCGATCGAATCCCTGGACCACATTCTGGAACTCGCGCGGATCAGCATCGCTCCGATGGTGGCGATTTCCATCGTGGACCGGCATGCCGAAATCGTCCTCGCGGCTACGGGCCTGAGCTACCGGCGCGTCGAGCGCGACCGGTCTCTTGCGACGCTGAGCATCGGGCTGGATCAGCCGCTGGCCATCGAAAATGTGGCCACCGACCCCCGTTGCTCCAGTCTGGAATGCAGCCCCGGCGGAACGCCTGTCGGCTCCTGCCTTGTCGCACCCCTTCAAACCGCCGATGGATATGTCATTGGTGCGCTCCAGGTGATGGATAACAACGCGCGTGTGTTCGGTGAACGGGAGATGGCGCTTGCTGGCCACCTTGCCGACTTGGTCATGTCCGAACTTGTATCGCACCAACCGGGTGAAGCGGACTATCTCACTGGCGCCCTGACGCGCAGGAGCTTCAGGGCCGAGGTCGACCGCGAATACGCGCGGGCGCTGCGCTATGACCGGCCGGCCACGCTGATTTTCGTCGATATCGACGGATTTCACCGGGTAAACACGGCCTTCGGCGCCGAAATCGCCGACGAGGTGCTCAAATCGGTCGCCAACCGCGCCGCCGAATGCCTCCGGACCACCGACCGGCTGGGCCGGCTGGGCGGCGAAGAATTCGGCATGTTGTTGCCCGAGACGATGGCCTATGAGGCCAGCCAGTGTGCCGAACGCCTTCGTGAAGAAATCAGTGGGCTGCGCTTTCGGTACTCGGGCAAGGTCGTATCCGTCACCGCCAGTTTTGGCATTGCCCCATTCGATTCCCGATTGCGCTCGCCCATCCAGTGGTTCGCCCAGGCCGATATTGCGCTCTACGAGTCAAAAAAGGCCGGCCGCAACTGCGTCAGCTTTGCAGCCTTGCCACAAGCCACCGATCCGGTATCGGAAGAGGGTGATCCCATTCGCCCCCTGGGCATGCACTGAAACCCAGGCTGCGACACAAGCGCCCGCATCTTCCGTTTCGGCAAAATCTCACCGACCGGTTCACCATTCTGCCTTACCAGGCGTTATAATAGTCTTGCCAGGATAAATGGCAGGCTGGAAAAGGCACCAGGAGGTGGCAGGCATGGGCTCAAATTTGCGCCGCAACGCCAGGGCATACGTCCTGAGACACAGGCGGGCCTTCACGCTGGCCGAGCTGATTGCCGACGGCATCGTCCACGGCGTGGGCCTGTTGGTCGCAATTGTTGCCGGTACAGTACTGATCACCCTTGCGGTGGTTCACGCGACCGGCGCGGAAATTGCCGCCGTGGCCATCTATGTTGGCTCGTTCGTTGCCTTGCTCAGCGCGTCGATGGCCTTCAATCTCTGCCCGATGGGACCCATCAAGGCATGGCTCGCGCGCATAGATCAGGCGGCGATCTTCCTGTTCATCGCAGGAAGCTATACGCCACTGCTGATTGCGCTGGGCGATGTCGCGGTAGCCGACAAGCTGTTGATCTTCGTCTGGGCAACGGCCCTGATCGGCATCGCTCTCAAGCTTTTGGTGCCGCAACATTTCGGTAGGCTGGCCATCCCGTTTTATCTCGCCATCGGCTGGAGCGGCATTCTGGCCTTCCAGGCACTGGCAGCCGCTCTCCCGGCGACGGCCCTTTGGCTCCTGGTCGCAGGTGGCGTGGCCTATTCGGCGGGTGTCATTTTCCATCTTTGGGAAAAACTCGCCTTCCAGAACGTGCTCTGGCACGCCTTCGTTGTGACCGGTGCAACGCTGCACCTCATCGCAATTTTTGAGGCAATGGTTCTCATCCGGATGTGACGTCGGGGAATAGGAACAGATTTCATCCGTTAGCTCCTTTGTAAACGGCCGATGGCCAACCACACCCAAGGAGGTAGAGATGAAAACCCGCGCCCTCATAACTGCAACTGCACTGCTCGCCGGCGTTTCACTGCTGACACTGCCGACCCAGGCGCAATCGCCTATTGATATTCGCAGCACCTGCGAAGACCTGAGCGGTGATCCCACCGAAGGTCGTGCCCGGGCCCTTTTGGGCACCAGCATCGGTTTCGCCGAGGACCTCTGCGAAGACCGCGGCTTTGACTTCGACGACGACGATTGGCGGGATGACGACGACGATCGCGACGACGACGACGACGACGATGATCGCGATGACGATGATGACGACCGAGACGACCGAGACGACCGCGATGATCGTGACGATGACGATGACGATGACGACGACGACGACGACGACGATGATGATGATGATGACGATGATGATGACGATGACGATGACGAAGAGGATTGATCTCTAGTCATTGACAGAGCCCTCCCGGCGAACGCTCGGGAGGGCTCTTGTTATCATGCTCTCTCAACAGCCGGGAAACTGGACCAGGCCGTATCCAAAAACCGGGTCCCGGCCTGTTTCTCCCAGATCAATGGCATCCGCGGAGAGGTCCTCGGGAGATGCGCCAAGCGCCAGGGCAGCGGCAACCAGCGGGGACGCAAAAGAAGTTCCTGACCGCAGGTTGCCGCCCTCTGGGTCTGCGACCCAAACGTCCACGCCCGGCGCCGCAAAATCCACATGTTCACCATGGAGCGCCTGACGGTAAATCCGGTACTCCGCATCGACTGCCGTTACAGCGACAACGCCCTCCTGGGCTGCCGGAAACTGGGGTGGCGAGGCAGGGCCGCGATTTCCGACCGCTGCCACGACCTGCACGCCGCTGACGAGCATCTCATCGATTGCGGCGGCAACGAGCGCATTGTCCTCACCCGCCAGGCTCATGTTGAGCACGTCAAGATCGCGCCGGGACAGCGTATCGAGGGCGCGAACGATATCGAACGCGTCGGCGGAAATCGCGCCGAATTCCCCGCGATGAAAGGCGCCCGCCGCGATCAGTTCTGCGTTGGGTAACGGCCCCGGCGCGGCGCTGCCGGGCTGCCCGACCATCAGCGCGGCAATCGCGCTGCCATGGTCGGACGGCGCGGGTTGCCTGTCGGACGACAGTGCAGAGAACGTCTCGATCCGACCTCCTTCAAGCCCGGTGCGCGCGGCGTCAACAGGCGTATCGATCATGCCGATACGCGGGCTGGCTTCGCACATCCTGCCGGGGTTCCAGCCCATCATATCGAGCGATGCGCACCCCTCGGGCGTGCAGGGCAAGGCCTGAAGCGCATAGAGCGTATTCTCGACGGGTCGCGTGTCCGTGGAAAGTTCGGCGAGGAGTTGCCGGGCCTCGGAAACCGGGAGGTTTTCCGGCAGAGCCAAGCGAGCCACAGTGCGACCGATAAGATCTATCGTTTCAGTCGCCAGAACATTGAAGCCCAGACTTTCGATCTGCCGGACGGTAAGCGTTTCCGACAGCGTGATCAGCAATTCGGGGGAGGGCTGGGGACGCGAGGGCAAAAAAGCGGGTGGCGCGGGCACAAACACGGTGCGGACCACCCGATTGCCGCGTTCGCCCTCTTCCTCATCATCATCGTCGTCGCGATCATTGTTCCGACGGCCGCCGTCGTCCTCATCGTCGTCTTCATCCTCATCGTCCTCTTCGTCGTCCTCATCGTCATCTTCTTCCTGCGCCATTGCCATCGAAACCAGAGGCAGACCTGTCCAGGCGAGGCTGGTGCCCAGTGCGCCGTAAGCCAGCGCCAGGAGAACAAAAACAAGACTGAGAATTTGACGGGCCGGCATCGGACCTCACCATCTGGAACGGAACATGCTGTTATAACGTCGCGTATGGAAAATTATTCATGCCCGCGTAAAAAAGTGAACGCCGCGTGGAATAAGTCGGACCCTGAACCGTTAGCGCCGCAGTGTCATGACGACGGGAGATATTGGTGCCGCCCGATATCGGTGATCAGATAGTCGATTTGCTTCCACGGTTGCGGGCATTTGCGTTGTCTCTGACGCGCGGCCCGGCCGATGCAGACGATGTTGTCCAGGCTGCCTGCGAGCGTGCGCTGCGGGCACCGGAAAAATTTGCGCCCGGCACGCGGCTCGATGCGTGGATGATGCGGATCATCCACAATCTGTGGATCGACGTCTACCGCAAACGGCGGCGCGAAACGCTCGAGGATACCACCGATCCCATAAACGACAGGTTGGGCGACGATGGCAGAGCGCTTGTTGAAAGCCGGTCCGAACTTGCGCGCACCTGGCGCCTGGTCTCGGCCTTGCCCGAAGAACAACGGAGCGTCCTGACGCTGGTTTGCGTCGAGGGGCTGAGCTACCGCGATACGGCGGACGTGCTCGATATTCCTGTGGGCACGGTGATGAGCCGGCTGGCACGGGCTCGGTTGCGACTGGCCGATGAACTCAGCCAAACCGATATTTCGGCGACCAGAACGGCGGAAAGACAATGACCGAATCCAAGGAAGTGACCGACGAAATGCTTATGGCTCACATCGACGGGGAACTCGACGCGGCCACCAGCAGGGCCATCGCCGATGCGATTGCCGCCGACCCGGTGCTCGCCGAGCGTGCGCAGGCTTTTTCTGCCAGCGCCAACGCGGCACGCATGGCTTTTGCCGATATCTTGTCGGCCCCGCCGCCAACAAAACTGGTCGAAGCCGTCCGGGATGGGTCGCGCAGCACGGTACTGCCGTTTCCGGCCCGCAACTGGGTCCGCGCCGCCCTGCCGCTCGCTGCATGCGTCGTGTTGGCCCTAGGGGTCGGTGGCGGTTATCTGCTGGGACGGGGGGCGACGCCCGGCCCGTTTTCCAGCACCGCCGAGATTGCCTCGATCATCGCAACCGCGCCTGCCGGTGTGCCAACGGCGCTGGAAAACGGCCAACTCACGGTCCTTGGTTCTTATCCTCTCGATCAGGGCTTTTGCCGCAGTTTTGCTTACCAGGACCCGAGCGAGAGCCTGAGCGGGGTCGCGTGCGACCGGGGGGCGGGATACCAGGTTGAATTGGCCCTGGCCGGAGGTGTGACGGACGGCTTTGCCGCGGCGTCCGACGGCGTATCGGCCAGCATCGACGCCTACCTGTCCTCGCTTGGCGCGGGCTCGCCGCTCGGCCCTGACGAGGAGGCCGAGCGGTTCGGGCAATTTTAGGCGACCAGTCCCTTGGTCAATTCCAGAGCCTGTTTTTCGAACAGCCGGCGATAGATGCCGCTTTCGCGGCGGATCAGCGCCATATGATCGCCTTCCTCGACAATTCGGCCCTTGTCGAACACAAGAATCCGGTCGAGGGCGCGAACTGTCGAGAGCCGGTGCGCGATGACCAGCGTCGTGCGACCGGTCATCAGGCGTTCGATGGCCTGCTGGATCAGCAACTCGCTCTCCGAATCCAGGCTCGATGTGGCTTCGTCCAGGATCAGGATCGGGTTGTTGGCCAGAAAGGCCCGCGCAATGGCCACCCGCTGACGTTCACCGCCGGAGAGCTTCACCCCGCGCCCACCCACCATGGTCTCATAGCCTTTCGGCAGGGAGACGATGAAGTCATGGGCGTTGGCCATTCTGGCCGCATCCATCACTTCGGCGCGCGTTGCACCGGGACGCGCATAGGCAATGTTGTCGGCCAGTGTCC
Organism: uncultured Pelagibacterium sp.; assembly: GCF_963972885.1. Lineage (NCBI taxonomy): Bacteria > Pseudomonadati > Pseudomonadota > Alphaproteobacteria > Hyphomicrobiales > Devosiaceae > Pelagibacterium > uncultured Pelagibacterium sp. The sequence continues at coordinate 18,378 of NZ_CAXAXY010000007.1, forward strand.
TGTGGAACAGGATCGGCTCCTGCTGCACGATGGCAATCTGGCTGCGAAGACTGGCCTGTTCATGCTCGGCAATGTTCTGCCCATCGATCAGAATCTGGCCGTCATTGATGTCATAGAGGCGCTGGATGAGCTTGACGAATGTCGTTTTGCCCGAGCCCGAATGCCCCACGAGACCGACACGCTCGCCTGACTTGATCGTCACAGAAAAATCCTTGTAGAGCGGGGATTCGTGTCCGCCATACTGGAATGTCACCCTGTCGAAATCGATGGCTCCGGCGCCAATACGGATCGGCGTGGCTCCGGCCACGTCGGCAACGCCATAGGGTGCCGCGTCGAGTTCGACCAGCTCCTCCATCTCGTTGACCGAGCGCTGCAGGTTGCGGAAATGCATCCCCACGTCCTGCAGATACCCCTGAAGCACGAAAAACGAGGTCAGAACGAAGGTGATGTCGCCTGCATTTGCCACGCCTTGCAGCCAGAGCAGGACACCGGTTCCCAGGATGGTGGCGCGCAGAATGAGCAGGGCAGTATCCTGGGCGACCCCGTTGAGATTGTAGCGGTTCCAGGTCCGCAGCGTGCGCTTCTGCCATTTGGCGACAACGCCGCCCAACCGGGTTTCTTCGCGCGCTTCAGCGCCAAAGCCCTTGACCACGGCATTGCAGCCGATGGCATCGGACAAGGCACCGCCCACCTTGGTATCCCAGGCATTGGAAAGCGAAGCCGCCGGCGAGACGTAAGCGACGGTGATGCCTATGGTTCCGGCGATAAAGAGCAGCGATCCAAGCCCGATTACCAGCCCCATGATTGGCCAGAACGAGGCCAGCAGCACCGTTGTACCCACAAGCATGATCGTCGAGGGAAACAGAGCGACAAGCAGCGTGTCGTTCAACAGATCGAGCGACCACATCCCGCGCGTAATCTTGCGCACGGTGGAGCCGGCGAAGGTGTTGGCGTGCCAGTCGGTCGAGAAGCGCTGTACGCGATGGAAGGTCTCGTTGACCACGTCCGCCATCATGAAAAGCGTTAGCCGAATGATGTTGCGGAACGCGCCGAACCGCAGGACGACTGCCGTTGCGCCAAGGGCGACAAGAATAGCCAGGGCCGAAAATGCCGCCTCAAGCGTGGTTTCGTTCCCCACCGAACCCGAGGCAATAGCCTCGACAAGCCGGCCCGCGAAATAGGGCGTCATCACATCGGCCAGCGTCGCCAGCGTGATGAAGCCCAAAATCGCGGCGATGCGCCAGGGCTGGCGTTGCCAATGTCTGAAAGTGTAGCCGAGAACGGACCGATAAGTCGTTCCCTTAATATCGAGTTTCTTGCGAGTCATGGTCCCGATACCGGTTGCCGCAAGCATGCAGGCGCGCCGGTCCTATGAACTGGAAATGGTATGGACGAACGACAGACGGACTGGTGCCCGTGTGACGGTCGCTTGAACTTGAAGGAAGATGCGCAACGGCCTCTAGAGGCGGCGGACGCGGGGCATGGCCGGCAACCTAACGGTGGCGTTCATAACCCTGGGAGGGTGCGGTGATACTGGTCAATGCAACGCCTCCTTGCAGGTTTGCGCCAAACGAGCACTTCTTATAGATGCGAAAAAATGTCTCGCCAAGAGCTTTTGGGTAGAAAAATTTGCCACATGGGGAAGGATTGTCCAAAAACGACGATCGCTCGGTCAGGCCGGATGGCCTTCTGCGTCCTTTTTCTCAGCGGCGATATCGGCATCGGCCGTCGTGACGGGGCGGACGGCCTTCTTGGCCAGTTGGCGCTCGCGTAGCCAGATATAAAGCCCAGACCCGATCACGATGGGCCCGCCAACAAACAGCCACAGCGTGGGCGGCTGATGAAAGATCAGCCAGCTCGAGAGCGTCATCCAGATGATCTGGCTATAACCGAACGGCGCGAGAATTGATGCCGGCGCGTAGCGATGGGCGATGATCGAAATCTGATGACCCGTCATGGCGGCCAGTCCAACGCCCAGAAAGATGATCCAGGTCAGTGGTCCTTCGGGCCAGGTCCAATTGGCCAGCGCAAACGGCAACAGGCAAACGGTGCCAACCAAACCGGCATAAAGTTGCAGGCTGGCCGTGGTTTCGGTTTCCGTCAGCTTGCGCGTCAGAATGAAATAAAGCCCGGCCGACAGGATGCTGCCAAGAGACAGGAAAATCGCCCAATGGAAACTCGCGTCCCACGGCTGGATGATGATGACGATACCCACGAACCCCACGAGGATGGCCATCCAGCGCCGCCAGCCGACCTGTTCGCCCAGAAATGGTACCGACAGGGCGGTGATCAGCAATGGCATGCCGAACATGATAGAGGACGTCACGGTCAGCGGCAGGTAGAGCAGCGCAAAGAAATTGAACGCCGTCATGCCCAAAAGCCCGAACCCGCGCAGGATTTGCAACACGGGACGCCGTGTCTTGAAGCTGGCCAGACCCAATTGCGGCAGCAGCAGTCCGGCCATAAAGGCGAACTGCACGAAATAGCGCCCGAACGCCACCTGGGTGGGCGGCATCCCCGAAAGTGCCATCCATTTGGCGCAGGTGTCGCAGATCGTGAAGAAAATATAGGTGACAAGCGCCAGGCCGATCGCAAACAAACGGCGATCCTGGTGCCCGACGGTCGAACTGGACATGAAGCACGCCTGGCAGGAACGGGAGGGTAGGGCCGAACCTAGCCCAATTGCACCGCTATGCAAGGGGCCAATTCATATGCAGCACTGTGCCGCATATGAAATGGAGATGCCGGCTCCCAGAGCCGGCATTCTCTCTATTCGGGAAGGATGCGGACAGCACCCAGATCGGCGCTTGCCGCAAAGGCCGCATAGGCCTTGAGCGCGGTGGTCACCTTGCGCTTGCGCGGCGCTTCCGGCTTCCACGCATCGGGACCCTTGGCATCCATGGCCGCGCGGCGGGCGGCCAGATCGGCGTCCGAAATCAGCAGGTTGATCGTGCGGTTCGGGATATCGATCTCGATGGTATCTCCGTTTTCCACCAGCCCGATGGCCCCGCCCTGCGCCGCTTCGGGCGAGGCGTGTCCGATGGAAAGCCCTGAGGTGCCGCCGGAAAACCGCCCGTCGGTCACCAGGGCGCAGGCCTTCCCCAACCCCTTCGATTTCAGATAGCTGGTAGGATAGAGCATTTCCTGCATGCCCGGCCCGCCCTTGGGGCCTTCGTAGCGGATGACGACCACGTCGCCCTCCTTTACCTTGCCGGTCAAAATGTCCGAGACCGCGTCGTCCTGGCTTTCGAAAACCACAGCCTTGCCGGTGAATTTGAGAATGGATTCGTCAACGCCAGCCGTTTTGACCACGCAGCCATTGAGCGCGATATTGCCCTTGAGAACGGCAAGGCCCCCATCCTTGGAAAAGGCATGCTCGGTGGAGCGGATCACGCCATCCTTGCGGTCGAGATCGAGTTCAGCCCAGCGGTTTTCGGTCGAGAACGCCTGCGTCGTGCGCACGCCGCCCGGTGCCGCCATGAAGAACTGTCGCACGCTTTCCGAATTGGTCCGCGAAATGTCCCAACGATCCAGCGCATCCCCCAGGGTTGCGCTGTGGACGGTCGGCAACTCCCGATGCAGAAGGTTGGCGCGATCGAGTTGTCCCAGAATGCTCATGATACCGCCGGCGCGGTGGACGTCTTCCATGTGAACGTCCTGCTTGGCGGGCGCCACCTTGCACAGCACCGGCACCTTGCGCGACAACGCGTCGATGTCGTCCATGGTGAAATCGACCTCGCCTTCATAGGCAGCGGCCAGGATGTGCAGCACGGTGTTGGTCGAGCCACCCATGGCAATGTCGAGCGCCATGGCGTTCTGGAAAGCCTTTTTGGTGACGATCGAACGCGGCAGCACACTTTCATCGTTCTGTTCGTAATAGCGGCGGGCGAGATCGACGATCAGATGCCCTGCCTCCAGAAACAGCCGCTTGCGGTCGGCGTGGGTCGCCAGTGTCGAGCCATTTCCCGGCAGCGACAGACCAAGTGCCTCGGTGAGGCAGTTCATCGAATTGGCCGTGAACATTCCCGAACAGGATCCACAGGTCGGGCAGGCAGCCTCCTCGATGGCGGTCACTTCCTCATCGGTATAGCTGTCGTCGGCAGCAACGACCATGGCGTCGACCAGATCGAGAGCCTGCAATTTATCGCGATGGACGACCTTGCCGGCTTCCATCGGTCCGCCCGAAACGAACACCACGGGAATGTTGAGTCGCATTGCCGCGTTCAGCATGCCTGGCGTGATCTTGTCGCAGTTGGAAATGCACACCATGGCGTCCGCGCAGTGCGCGTTGACCATGTATTCCACACTGTCGGCGATCACTTCGCGGCTGGGCAGGGAATAGAGCATTCCGTCATGGCCCATTGCGATGCCGTCATCGACCGCGATGGTGTTGAATTCCTTGGCCACACCGCCAGCGCGTTCGATTTCGCGCGCTACCATCTGCCCGAGGTCTTTCAGATGCACATGGCCCGGCACGAACTGGGTGAACGAATTGACGACGGCAATGATCGGCTTGCCGAAATCGCCATCCTTCATGCCGGTGGCGCGCCAAAGGCCGCGGGCACCGGCCATGTTGCGGCCATGGGTGGTTGTACGTGAACGATATGCGGGCATGAGGTCACCTGCGGAAAAGAAAAATTGTCGGCTCTTGGCCCGTTCCGGCCAGCGTCTCCTCGGGCGCTGCCGAAACCATGTCCTATCTCTAACGCCGCTGGCACGCAGTGTAAAGATAAACCGTACCGTAACGTACGGTACGGCAAAAAGTTGCGCTGCTCGGTTGCCCGGACCGTCCGGATCGCGCAATAGATCGCCTTTTGGAAGTTTCGCCTCTGGGAGGGCCCTATGTCGGTCTGGACAATCTTGCTGGTGATCGCAATCCTTGCGGTCGTCATTATCGGCGGTGGCTACGTGTGGTGGACCACGCGTGTCAAAACGCATGCGCCACAATTTGGCACAAAGCCAGCCATTCCGTCCGCAAAGCCGCAGGGCGCGGTTCCCATGCTCAAGATGCCTACGGCGCGGGGCTGGCAGGGTGGCGCCAAGCCACGGACCGCTCCCGGTCTTAAGGTCAGCGTATTCGCCGAAAAGCTCAAACACCCGCGCTGGGTCTATGCGCTGCCCAATGGTGATGTGCTCGTTGCCGAATCCGCAACCATTCCCCGCAAGGTCTCGGGCTTTATGGATTATGCCATGAACCGGACGATGAAGCGGGCCGGCGCGACCTTTCCGAACGCCAATCAGATCACGCTCTTGCGCGATGCCGACGGCGATGGTGTGCCCGAAATCCGTGAAGTGTTCCTCAAGGACCAGCACCAGCCCTTCGGCATGGCCCTGATCGGTTCGACATTTTATGTCGGCAACTCCAATAGTGTCGTGGCGTTCCCCTATGAGGACGGCCAGACCACCATCGCAGCCCAGGGCAAGACAATCTTCACGATGAAGGATGGCGGCCACTGGACCCGCAACGTTATTGCCAGCGCGGACGGGACCAAGCTCTACGTCGCTATCGGCTCGCTTTCCAACATTGCCGAAGAAGGTTTTGAAACCGAGGAGGGCCGCGCCTGCATTGTCGAACTCGATCTGGAGACGGGCCAGAACCGCGAATTTGCCGGTGGCTTGCGCAACCCGGTCGGCATGGCCTGGGAGCCGACCGGCGGGAAACTGTGGACCGTGGTCAACGAACGCGACGGTCTGGGCGACGAAACGCCTCCCGACTATCTGACCTCGGTCAAGGATGGCGGCTTTTATGGCTGGCCGTATTCCTATTGGGGCAACACGGTTGATGACCGTGTGCAGCCACAGCGGACCGACCTGGTTGCCAGGGCCACGGCGCCCGATTATGCGCTGGGCGGACATACCGCTTCGCTGGGCCTGTGCTGGCTTCCGGCGGGCACGCTGCCGGGCCTTCCAGAGGGCATGGTGATCGGGCAGCATGGCTCGTGGAACCGCTCGAAACTCTCCGGCTACAGGGTCATTCTGGTGCCGTTCGAGAGCGGAAAGCCCTCCGGCGAGCCAATCGAAATTCTCGGTGGCTTCCTTTCGGAAGACGAGAAGTTCTCCAATGGCCGCCCGGTCGGCGTCACTGTCGCCAAGGACGGTGCCTTGTTGGTCGCCGACGACGTCGGTCACATCGTCTGGCGTGTAACAGCGGCCTAACCGTCGATCCCAAGGGCCTGACGCGCCTTGCGCGTCAGGCCTGCTGCTACGAGTTCGTAGGAGCGCTTCACATAGGCTTCGAGTTCGGTGGCCGATAGGGGCGCGCGTTCTGCGGCTGTAACCCATTTGCGCTTGGCGAAGTACGAAGCCTGTCCGACGCCATCGAGCGTGGTCAGAAGCTCAAAGCTTTCTTCGCTGCACTTGAAGGTCAGGGCCGCTCCCTCCTCGTCTGCGCTGAGCAGAACGAACACCTTCCCACCGACCTTGGCGACGTGGGCGTCCCATTGATCGACAAGTGAAGTGCCTGCCAGTGCCGCGACGAAATCGTCGAACCCCTTCCTATGAAAGATGCCGGCCGACACCTCAGAGCACCTTGGAAACACTAAGGAATCCGTTCCGCTCGCGGTTTGCGGCGGTTATGGACTTTTCCGATCCCATGGCAACGATGTGTCCGTTGCGGGCCACTTCGTCCAGAAGGTCCGCCGCCTTGGCAAAATCGGCTTCCGAAGTCGACAGCACCTGTTCGCGGCGCTTCTGCCGATAGTCCTCGGTAACGCCGGTAAGGATCCTCATCAGCGCCGTGTAGCCTTTGGCATCGGGCAGAAGGTAGGGATCGAGATCGCCGATCGTGCCGATAATGGAACGGGCGATATCGGCCTTTGAAACGCCTTTGCGCAGGAAGGCCGGAGCGGCGTCGTAAACGTCGAGCGTAGCCACCAGATTGGGATCGCGGTACGAGCCGAATGCGTAGGTGTCGGCAAGTGGATTGAAGCTTGCGAACCCGCCATAGGCGCCACCTTCGACGCGGACCTTGTCCCAGAGATAGGTGGTGCCGAGATATTTGGTGACCACCGACAGCGCGCCGGACGGCTCATGGCCGAGCGCCTTGAGGTTGCCCCCCTTGGCCACGTAGTTGACCTGAGCCGGAATGGTCAGTCCTTCATTGGCCGGATGGGGCAGGGGCGACCAGTCGGCGCGGACGAAATCGTGACGCGGGAGGCGTCCGATGAAACTCTTGAGCTCATCGGCAAAGCCGGGCCACGCTGATCCATCGGTGGTCACATTGGCAATGGCGGCATTGGCGTTGATGAGATGAGCGCGGATGTCTTCGAGTGCTGATTGCACCGAAGCCCAGTCATTCTCGATCTTTTGCGCCAATTCGCGCAGGAAGAGCAATTGGGTGACGCCGCCGGTCTGCTCGGACAGCCAGTCGGCCTCATGGAGCGAAGCGCGCAGGCGCGTGAAGACGTATTGATGGCCCGAGGGGACCAGGGATGCCTCGGTCCGCGCCTTGTCTTCGGCGACGATCTGGCGGATTCTGTCACGATTGTCCAGCCGGGCATCTGTCAGGATATCGTGAACGATATCAAGCATTTCACCGGTCTTTTCGGACGTGGCCTTGGCACGGACCATCAAAAACGCAGCGGCTTCGGCGCTATCGAGGATGGGCGAATTGATCCGGGAAATCCCGATGCCGCCGGTCGAGCGGCCGATGCGTTGTGTGAGCGCGACGAAATCGGCGCTAGAGGTCCCGGTCTGCTTGAGCGCCCGGGAGAACACGGGCAGATAGGGCAGCAGATCGCGCGGCAAGGTTTTGAGATCAAAGCCTAAATCGAGATAGACGATGCCGTTGGTGGGGAGGTCGTGAACCAGCGTTCGCACGCCCTCCACGGCCAACTCCTCGGTGGGAATGGTCATCCCTTCGCGCGGCAGGTCGGCGACGGTCAGGGTCGGGATTTTCGCCAGATTTTCGGGCTTGTCGGCGGCGTTCTGGAGAGCCTTGAGCTTTTTGGTTGTCTCGATGGCGGCGGCGATATCGTTGTCGTTCATCGCGGCGCGGGCTGCATCGAGCCGGGCGCGTTCGGCGGCTTCCTCGCGCTCTGCCTGTTCGGGATCGGGCCGCAGGACCAGCGTGGTGCGGTGGGTGTTGTCGAGAAGGGTGGTTCGGATGAGATTTTCAATGACCTTCTCGCCCGACGCGATGCGGGCCTTGAGACTGGCCAGCGCCGCTTCGAAACGCAGTCCGTCAAGGGGATCGCGACCATAGAGCCAATTGTTCAGGGCGCCGAAAAAGTAAGCGATTCCGCGAGGATAGCCGCCGGTGTTCTGCTCTCGGAGTTCGAACTCGAGCGAGTTGAGTGTGGCTTCGATGGTCGCGTCATCAATGCCGTGCTCGGCAAGGTGGGCGAGGGTGTTCAGGATCAGCGTTTCGATCCGGTCGGCGTCGTCACCATTGGCGCCGCGCAGCCCGAAATTGAGGACCGGCTGGGAGAGTTCGATGGCCGACGAGATGATGGCTTCACCCAGCCCGGATTCGATCAGGGCCTTGTGCAGCGGCGCTGCGGAATTGCCGACCAGCGCACGGCGCATCACGGTGCGGGCCAGCTGCTCCTCGATGTCGTCGGTGGGATCGACCATCCAGTTGAGCGTGACGAAAGACGAGCGTTTGTTGGCGTCCTCGGCCGGATAGGTCTTTTCGAACCGGCGCGGGGAATCGAAGCGCTTTTGCGGCGTATGTGCTTGTGCTTTCTCGCCTTTTTCAAAGCGTGATAGCACGGCGTCGAGCAGTTCGAGCCGCTTTTCGGGATCATCGTCGCCGTAGAATATGATCTGGGCGTTGGAGGGGTGATAGTAGCGTTTGTGAAAATCCCTGAACTGTTCGTATGTGAGATCGGGCATGACCCGCGGATCGCCACCACTATAGTTCGAATAGACCGCATCGGGGAAAAGTGATTGCAGGGCGTAGGCGTAATTGACCTGGTCGGGTGATGAGAATCCGCCCTTCATTTCGTTAAAGACCACGCCCTTGAAGATCATGGAATCGTGCGGGTTCTCGATCTCGTAATGCCAGCCTTCCTGCTGGAAGGTCTCGCGGGTCAGGAGCGGAAAAAACACTGCGTCCATATAGACTTCGGTGAGATTGTAGAAGTCCGCAAGGTTCTGGCTGGCCACCGGATAGACCGTCTTGTCGGGGAAGGTCATGGCGTTGAGGAAGGTGTGCAGCGAGCCTTTGAGCATCTCCACGAACGGCTTTTTGACAGGGAATTTTTCCGAGCCGCAAAGGACCGAATGTTCCAGGATATGGGGCAAACCGGTCGAATCCTGGGGGGGCGTGGCAAAGGAGATGCCGAACACCTTGTTTTCATCGTCATTGATGAGCGAAAGCACTTCCGCACCGGTCTTTTTATGCCGGTAATGGCGCGCCAAGGAATTGATCTCGTTGATCTTTTCCTCGGCGATCAGCTCAAAGGCGGGATGGTGCGGCATGAAGGGCTCCTCTTGGGCGGGACGTGTGCGCCAATGTAGGAGCGGGCATGGCCGCTGCCAACCTCCCCCAAACAATGTCGTGAAAATGTATGGACTTGAGCGTTCGGGGCCACCACATTGCCCAACAATGAGAAATATCGCGGGAGACCGGGCGGATGAATAGATTTGGGTTGGCGGCGATAATGGCGTTAGCCGGATTTTCGGCAGCGCCGGTGCCCGCTCTGGCCCAGATGGCGCCCGAACGTTGTGCCGCCATCGGACCGGCCAGCGAGAGACTGGCATGCTATGATTCGATTTTCCGCTCGGGCCAGTTTACCGGCGGCGGCAGTCAGACCGATGCCGACCAGGGGCTCTGGACGAGCGGGATCGAGGTCTCGCAGATCGAGGGGACCGAAGTGCCGTTCGCCACGCTCGAATCCGAGCAGCTTATCCCCGCCCTGGCCGGTGGGCGCGCACCGGCGCGGCTGACGATATTGTGCCTCGATGGCGAGACGACCGTGCAGTTCGGCTTCGCCGGTTCGGCGATGGGCACCCCCACATCCAACAGCGCCGCACTCACGCTGCAATACGACCGCCAGCCGCCCCGGACCCAATCGGTCGCTCTTGCCCCCGACCGGCTGGCCGTCGGATTTTTCGAGACGGAAGCCGCCCGGGCGGTGATCGGGCAATTGCGACAGAGCGAGCGCCTTCTGGTCCGGGCCACGCCGCAGTCCCAGCGTTCGGTGACGGTCAGTTTTCAGCTCGAGGGAATCGAGGCCGCGCTGCAGCCGGTCCGCGAGGCATGCGGGTGGTAGGGCAGTTCGCGATTGTCACATTTGTTTGATAGAACTAAAGTCTGATTGTTGTGGAACGCGCGGGCCGCATGTGCGTTTCCTGCGCGGGCAGCCGCACTGTTTCGCGGCCGCATCCTCACAGACTATTTTCAAAAATTTACAGGAGATTGCTCATGGCTACGCGACAAACGGGACGCGAAGGCAGGGCGCCTATTGCGAAAGTGCTAATGGGAGGCGCGGTCGCCGCAGCCCTTATGCTTTCCACGAGCATGGTTGCTGCCCAGGTGACGCCGGTCGAGATCGAAAGCGGCGACAATTCGCTGTTTTCCTCGCGCGTGCTGACCACCGGTCTGGACAACCCATGGGCACTGCGCTGGGGCCCCGATGACATGATCTGGGTGACCGAGCGCACCGGCGGTGAAGTCACGCGTGTCGACCCGGTTTCGGGCGCCAAACAGGTGCTCCTCACTCTCGAGGACGTCTATACCGGCCCCCAGCATGAGGGTCTGCTCGGCATGGCGCTGCATCCCGAATTGCTCGAAGGCACAGGCAACGACTACGTCTATATCGGCTATACGATCAACAACGGCACTGCCGAAGAGCCCGATCCCTCGGCCCAGATCGTGCGCTATACCTATGACGAAAACCTCCAGCAGCTGGTCGATCCGATGATCCTGATCGAGGGACTTCCGGCCTGGAACGACCACAACGCGGGTCGTGTGGTGTTCGGTCCCGACGAAAAGATCTATTATTCCATCGGTGAACAGGGCGCCAATTTCGGCCGCAATTTCCGCCGGCCCAACCTGGCCCAGGCCCTTCCCACCCAGGACGAGGTCGACAGCGAGGATTACCACACCTATTCGGGCAAGATCCTGCGCCTCAACCTCGATGGTTCGATCCCCGAGGACAATCCCGAGATCGATGGCGTCAAGAGCCACATCCTGAGCTACGGTCACCGCAACCCGCAGGGGATCGCGTTCGGCCCCGATGGCACGCTCTATGAGGCCGAGCACGGTCCGGCCAGCGGCGATGAGCTCAACATCATCGAGCCCGGCGGCAATTATGGCTGGCCCAATGTGTCCGGCTTCATCGACGATCAGGCTTACACCTACATCAACTGGAGCGAAGCTCCCGAAGACGTCGACCAGAATACCGACCCGCTGCCCGACAGCGTGCCGCAGTTCGAGGAAAGCGATTTCGAAGGCGACATGGTCGATCCGCTGGCTGCCTATTTTGCCGTCGAAGACGACTATCCGATCGGCGAGATCTGCGGCTATATCTGCGACCCCACCATCGCACCGTCCTCGATCCTGTATTACGACGCGGGTGAAGACGGCATCACCGAATGGGACAATTCGGTGCTGATCCCGACCCTCAAGCACGGCACGCTCTATGTGCAGGCGCTGAGCGAAGACGGAACCGAGGCCGATGGCCTGCCGACCGCCTGGCTCTCGACCCAGAACCGCTATCGCGACGTCATCATTTCGCCCGACAACAAGACTGTGTTCATCGCAACCGATGCGTTCGGTTCGGCCGCACAGAAGTTCGGCGAAGGTCTCAACACCTCGGTGTTGCACAACCCCGGTGCGATCCTGATGTTCACCTATGGTGAAGAGGGCGGCGGCCTGGGCGGCGTTGTCGAAGGCAACGACTTCAACGCGAGCCCGCAGGCTGAAGCGGGCCCGGCCGAGTTCGAGGATCCCAACACGGGCAATGAACCTGCGCCGGCCGAGGATGACTCGGGCGACGAAGCGGCGGCCACTGGCATCACCAGCGAGTCCGACGTTACCGAAGTCGCCAATCTGGGTGCGCCCAAATTCGCGGCCAATTGTGCCATGTGCCACGGCCCGGCCGGGCAGGGTGGCGCCGGTGCGGTCCTGGCTGGCAATGGCGAACTCGCCGATGCCGGCTTTGTGGCCAACACCATCGTTCACGGCTTCGGCTATATGCCCGCCTTCGGCAACCAGCTCAGCGATGACGACATCGCCGAGATCGGCACCTATATCCGCAATTCGTTCGGCAATGATTTCGGTATTCTGACCACCGAAGACGTTGCGGCGGCCCGCTGAGGCGGAACGCTTTTGAACCTCAGTTCTGAAAGGCGGGAGCGATCCCGCCTTTTTTTTGGTCCGTGTCGGAACGGTCCTGCACCCTGCGTCCTTGAAGGGTAATCACACAGGAGAACCATCATGGCCCAGCTCAAAGACAAGGTTTCGTCGGCCATCGTCGCGGTCAGCGACATCGAACGGGCGCGCACATTCTACAGCGAAACACTCGGCCTCGACCTAAAGGAGGACGGAATGGGCGGCGTTCTGGTCTACCGAACCGGCAGCACCCACCTGCTCGTCTATCCTTCGGACTTTGCCGGTACCAACAAGGCCAACGCGGTGGTGTTCGATTGCGGCGGCGATATCGAGGCGATTGTCGCCGACCTGCGCGACAAGGGCGTCACCTTCGAGCACTATCCCGATATGGGCGTCGATTATAAGGACGGCATCCACAGCGCGGGCGGGTTCAAGATGGTCTGGTTCAAGGACCCCGACGGGAACATTTTGCACTTGAACAGTGCCTGACTGAACAGGGTCAACGGCTCTTGACTCCTATGCCGGAACGGGGGCCAGACCGGTCAGAAGAGCGCTGGTGTCCCAAAGGTCCCGGGCCCTTTTGGGGTCGTAGGATTCTGTCGAGGAGCGGATTTCCCGCAGGCCTTCAAAGTAGCGGCCATTGGTGTTTTCCAGGGCGGGATCGACAATGAGCCGGGCAAGGGCTGCGCCCGATTCCGTGGTGGAATGGATGTTGGGTGTGACGAGCCGGCGCATGAGGGGCAGGAGCCTGGGCAGCACCACCCGCCACAGAAAGCGGGCCGGCGCCGGATATTCGCGGGCAAGGCCCGTACCGGGCATCAGCCCCGGATCGAATGCGTTCGCTGTCGTACCGGCCGGAAGGCGCCGCGCAAGTTCGTAGGCGAAGTAGATGTTGGCAAGCTTTGAGGTTGAATAGCGCCGGCCCCGGTCGGCGGCTTCATCGTCATTTCCGGCCTCGGGACCCATTTCTCCATGGGCAAGCTTTATGGGTTCGTTCCATGCCGGACCGGGCATTGTGGCTGCAAGGGCAGACGGAAGGGTTGCCAGTTGAGCACGATCATGCACGCCGCTGGCCACGATTGCAATGCGCGCCGAGGGGGCGAGCAGGGGAAGCACCAGATTGACCAGCAGGTAATGGCCCAGGTGGTTGACGCCGAATGTTCTCTCGTAGCCATCTGCCGTCAGCCCGCGAGCGCCCTGAAAGCCAGCATTGCAGACGAGCCCTTTGACGGGCGGCAAACTGCCCGCCGCCAGCCGGCGATCCAGTTCTTCGGCAAAGGCGCGCACCGAAGCCAACGACGCCAGATCGAGCATCATCGCTTCGACATTCGCGCCGTTCTGCGGCGCTGCCTGCCGCAGCGCTTCGACCGCAGCGCGGGCCCGCCCTGCGTCCCGGGCGGCAATGACCACTTGCAGATCGGGTGAATTGGCTAGAAGAGCTTTGGCACACGCCAGGCCCAGTCCTGAATTGCCCCCGGTGATGATGACGGTCTGTTGATGTTGCATGCTGATCTCCATTGGCCTTGCGGCGGGACTGGAGACCAGCTAGTAACCCAGGAGTAAGGTCCATGGTCAATGGAAGAAAATGCTTATTTCCGAATTTGCCCGCCGCACGGCGCTCAGCGTCGACACCGTCCGCTATTACGTCAGGGCCGGCCTGATGACGCCTCAGCAAGGCACCAGGGGCGGGCGGAACCCGTATCAGGAGTTCTCAGAGGCCGACATCCGGGTCGCCGACGTCATCAGGTTTGGTCAGGCGCTGGGGATGTCGCTCAAGGAAATTTCCGCGGTCTTGCATGCCCCTTACGAGAGCCAGCTCGAAATCCTCAAGGAGCGCCGCGACGATTTGCGGGCGCGCGGCGAAGACCTGCTGCGACTCGCCCGCTACCTTGATGAGAAAATCGAATGGATCAATGCAGGCTCGAACGGTGATCCACCCGAACTCGAGCATCCCAGCCTGAAATACGCCGCCGCGGACGGTTGCGATTGAAACCGGCGCAGCGTCAAGGCATGGAAAGCTTGAAGGCGTGGGCCGTTGGCGAGGGAACAATCGCACAATTTGCCCCCAACGCCGGCATTCATGCCAGATGCGACACAACTGGAATCAGTTGGTCAATGACGACGGGTGCACTCGATCATCACGGGTCGGCCGATCAACGAAGGCCATGTCCACCGTGTTCGAATAGGAAGGTGTCCTGGGTGCCGGCGCCGGGATGCGGTAAGTATTGGCTGCCGGCGATTGCAGATGGCGTTCGAGCAGGGAAAGGATTGCCGTGTCGTCCTCTGCATCGAATTTGCGCGCGAAAAGATCGGGGCTTTGTTGGAGCTGGTCGAGATCTTTCTCGCCGTAATTGCGCGGGCGCAGCTTGATATCGCCATCGGGAACCCAGTCGATCATGCGCAAATCGTCGTTCATGACGATGCCCTGGTCGCCGCTGTTCATGATCACGGTCTGGAAAAACGCTTCGTCCGCGATGAAGCTGTTCCGATAGAACGTCTTGAACCGGTCGGCCCGGGGATCATGACAGACAAATTCGCAAAAGCTGCGGGTGACGGCTTTCCACTGAGTCCCAATAAACGGCGTATCGCTTGACAGGAACGGGCGGGCAACGCCGGTTGCGGTCATCTTTCCCTGCTCTTCGACGAAGAGATGGCTGATGCGGTTGAGAGTGTCGGGACGTTCCTTGCGCTGGTCGAGCGCGCGAATGAACTGCTTGCCGGGGTTGGCGGCGAAGAACTCGCGGATGTAATTCTGACTCTTGAGCGGAAAATCCTGCCCAGAGAGATTGATGTAATGGGTCCAGTGGCCGTCCATTTCGAGCAGGCGGGCCATGCCACGCAGTTCTGCATCGACCAGACTGTATCCACCCCAGAGAGCATCTTGCGCCTCGAGCAGTTCCACGTCCTGATAGGGCTTGAGGAACGCTGCGATGTCCTCTGCCAACTCAGGCCCCGAACTCTTGTCCACGTGAATGACATATTGATTGCCAGGCAGGTAAATCGCCTTGAAGAGACGTTTGAACTGCGCGGGATAACGGTGAACCAGCACAAAATAGGCGATCATCAGGCGTACCTCTACAGATCGCCGCCCCCAGCTGTCGAAACCCTGGAGCACAACGATTGCGTTTCCTGTCTCAGGAAAACCAATCAAATCTATTTCTGATCGCAAAGAGACAACGCCGGACAGAATTGCGCTCCGATGAGCGGCACAGCGTATTGTAATATATGGTGATCGGACGCTGCCGTTACAAGGAGCGCTGATGCAATGGCAAAGGGGCGGGTGTTGTCCCGCCCCTCGCAACCCTCTTATGAGGCCAGCGTTTTCTCGCTCAGTGCCCCTTTACCTTCCTGATCTCGCCCGATTTGATCTTGGCGAAGTACTGGTTCACCTCGCGCTTGACGACCGGCATCAAGAGGTAGAGCCCGATGATGTTGGGCAGGGCCATGGCAAAGATCATCGAATCCGAGAAATCGATGACCGGGCCAAGGCTCATCGAGGCGCCGATCACCACGAAGACGCAGAAGATGATCTTGAAGACATTTTCCTTCGTCTTGCCCTCGCCGAACAGATAGGTCCACGATTTGAGCCCGTAATAGGACCAGCTGAGCATTGTCGAGAAGGCGAACAACAGCACGGCCAGAGCCAGCAGATAGGGAAAGAAGCTGAACTGCGCACCGAAAGCGGCCGATGTCAGCTCCACGCCCGTAAGCCCGGTGCTCAGTGCGCCGGTGAAGATGATGACCAGCGCGGTCATCGTGCAGATCACCACCGTATCGATGAACGGCTCGAGTAGCGAGACGATGCCTTCGGTTGCCGGCTCCTTGGTGCGCACCGCCGAGTGGGCGATGGCCGCCGAGCCGATGCCGGCTTCATTGGAGAACGCCGCCCGGCGGAACCCCTGGATCAGCGCGCCGATCGCCCCGCCCGCAACGCCTTCGGGCGAGAACGCCCCGCCGATGATCTGGGAGAAGGCCCAGCCGATGGAACCGATGTTCATCAGGATGATGACCAGCGCCGTGCCCACATAGAGAACGCCCATGAGAGGCACGATCTTTTCTGTGACCTTGGCGATCGACTTGATGCCGCCGATGATCACGGCGCCGACGATCAGCGCCATGATGATGCCGAACAGCCAGCCAAAGCCGGCGAGCGGGCTGACATCGTTGCCGCCGGTGATGTTGACGAGCTGCTGGAAGGACTGGTTGGACTGGAACATGTTGCCCCCGCCCAGCGCCCCGCCGATGCAGCAGATGGCAAAGAAGATGGCGAAGAACTTGCCCAGCCCGGCCATGCCGCGCTCGGCCAGGCCCTTGGACAGATAGTACATCGGACCGCCCGAGACGCGCCCGTCGGGCAGCTCGTTGCGGTATTTGACGCCCAATGTGCACTCGGTGAACTTGGACGCCATGCCCAGAAGACCGGCCAGAATCATCCAGAAGGTGGCGCCCGGCCCCCCGACCGCGATGGCAACGCCGACCCCGGCGATGTTGCCCAGCCCCACCGTTCCCGACAGCGCGGTGGCGAGCGCCTGGAAGTGGGAGACCTCGCCGGCATCCTTGGGATCGGAATAATCGCCGCGCACAAGAGCGATGGCGTGACCGAACACCCTGAACTGGATGAAGCCGAAATAGACCGTGAAGATGGTCGCAGCGACGACCAGCCAACCCACGATGAGGGGGAAGTCGACCCCGGCGATGGGCACGGAATAGAAGATGACGCTGACGACCGCGTTGGAGATCGGCGAAATGGCGTCGTTGACCATCATGTCGACAGTGCGGGTGGTTTCCTCGATGGTTTCCTGAGCCTCGACGGCGGTTTCAGCGGCCTCCCCGGCCGCTTCCTGCCCGAAGGCGGGGAGGGCGAACAGCGGCAGCAGCAGCGCCAGTGCCAAAAGCAGTTTTCTCATTTCAATGTCCCCTTGAACGCTCACTCCGGGCCGTTTTGCCGTCGGCCGCGGGCGAAGTCTGGTTTTGCCTTGGGTGTCCCGCTTACGGAACCACGGTGACCGGCACCGTGGCGATCTGGACGAGCGCCATGGTCAACCCGCCCAAAAGGCGGTCGGTGAGTTTTCGCGAGCCCTGGCGGCCGACAAAGATCTGCTTTGCCCCCGAGGATGTGGCGATGTCCGATATGATTTCACCGGCATGGCCGTAGCGCACCTCATGGGTGGTGGTGATGCTCATGGCGCGGTATTTTGCGGCAATGGGCTCGACGACCTTGGCGGCGCGAACCAGTTCCTCCTCACGCCGCTTGTGACGCTCGGCCAATTCTTCCTGGCTCAGGAAACTGTAAGGTGACCATTCGAGCACCAGCACAAGATGCAGCGTGGCCCCCGAGGTCTTGGCGAGATCGGCCGCAAGATCAGCGGCGCGCCCCGAAGCTTCGGTCCCGTCGAAGCCCACTATATAGATGTCCGACATCCATTTTCCCCTCAACTCGCCAGCACAAGTACGGATCGGATGAAGGGGGCTTTGCGCCGCAACAGGGCGCCATCTGGTTTTCTATTATCCGCAACAGCCCGGCATACCCATTTTGACCCCTTAACGACAAGTTAAGCGCAAATTGTCGCAGGAGTCTTCAATTATCGATCCGGGGGGCTCCGGGCTGGGGAAATCATGGCGCCCGATACACATTCGGCGGCGGGTTTTCCACAAGGCCGGCGCCGGGCCGTGGACTTGCCCTCGCCTTTGCAACCTGCGCAAAATCGGCTCCTGAAATCGAAAAGAGTGCACCCGATGACCGCGGCTCTGCATCTTCATCGCCAGATCCTGGGGGATCGATTATCCCGCCTTGTTTTCCGATGCCCATCCGGGCGATCTGAAAGGACTTTCAAATGAGCGACTTTTCCATCGAGCGCGAGGATGGTGAGGGCAAGGGGCGCTATGTGGTCCGCATCGACGGGCATGAAGCGGAGATGACCTATACCATGGTGGGCACGCGCCAGCGGATCATCGACCATACCGGCGTGCCCGATGCCCTGCGGGGACGCGGGGTGGGCGAGGCGCTGGTGCTGCGCGGCATCGAGGACGCGCGCGCCGAGGGGGTCAAGATCATCCCGCTGTGCCCGTTCGCCAAGGCACAGATCGAACGCCATCCCGAATGGCAGGATGTGGTGCGGGGGTAGGCATTTCAATTCAGGCCCGAACGGCCTCCACCTTCTTTTTGCGCCAGTCGCGTTTGGAGGCGGCGATGATGACGCGCTGGAGGACGATAAAGCCGAACAGCAATCCGCCGATGACGATCTTGGTCCACCAGCTCGAGAGCGTCCCGTCGAAAACGATGTAGGTCTGGATCATCCCCTGGATGAAGACGCCGACGAGCGAGCCGAGCATGAACCCGAACCCGCCCGAGAGCAGCGTGCCGCCGATGACCACGGCGGCGATGGTATCGAGTTCGACACCGACGGCGGCCAGCGGGTAGCCCGAGGACGTGTAGAGCGAATAGACCACGCCAGAGAGCCCGGCGAGAAAGCTCGAAACGGCATAGATGCCAATGGTTGTGCGGGCCACGGGAACACCGAGCAGGGCGGCGGACTGGGCATTGCCGCCCAGAGCGTAGACGTAAGCGCCGAACCGGGTGCGGTGGCAGACCACGATGCCGATGGCAAAGACCAAAAGCATCAGCCCGCCATTGAAGGTGAGGCGCCCGCCGCCGGGCATGACGTAATAGAACTGGCGCACCCAGGTGTAGAAATCATGGCTGACCGAGATCGAATCCTGGGTGAGCAGGAACGTCAGCCCGCGCGCCAGGAACATGCCGGCCAGGGTGACGATGAAGGGCGGGACTTCCAGATAATGGATCATGGCGCCCATCGACGCGCCGAACAGGGTGGTGGCCAAGAGCGTTATGGCGAAGGCGGGCAGGGGGTGGATGCCGAGCTGGGTGACCAGCACCGCGATCAGCACCGAGGAAAAGGCGATGACCGAGCCCACCGACAGATCGATGCCGCCCGACAAAATGACGAAGGTCATGCCGACCGCAGCGACTCCAAGAAAGGCGTTGTCTGTCAGGAGATTGCCCAGAACGCGCGTGGAAAACAGCGCCGGGAACTGCATGACGGCCAGCCCATAGGCGAGGACGAAAATGGTGATGGTGGCGATCAGCGGCCAGTAGCGTGGGTTCATCTCGAGCTGACCTCAGGGCGTTTGGTGCGGGAGCGGGTGGCGAAGTGCCAGAGGCGGCCGGCCAGCGGCGATTGGACGATCAGGATGATGATGATGAGCGCGGCCTTGACCAGAAGGTTGAATTCGGGCGGGAAGCCCGAGACCAGAATGCCGGTGTTCATGGCCTGAATGATCAGCGCGCCGATCACCGACATGGGAATGGAAAACCGCCCACCCATCAGCGATGTGCCGCCGATGACCACAGCGAGAATGGCATCGAGTTCGAGCCAGAGCCCCACATTGTTGGCATCCGCGCCGCGAATGTCGGCGGCGGCGATGATGCCGGAAATGGCCGCGCAGAAGCCGGCGAAGGCATAAACCCCAATGAGCAGCGAACGGGCGCGCAGGCCCGCATAGGACGAGGCCGAACGGTTGATGCCGACCGATTCGATGAACAGGCCCAAAGCGGTCAGGCGCATGACCAGTGTGGTGATGAGGGCAAGGACCAACATGATGATGATGGGGGTCGGCAGCCCGAGGATGGAGCCCGAGCCTAAAAAGATCAGGCCCGGATCGTTGAAGGTGACGATGAAACCTTCGGTGATGGTTTGGGCGATGCCGCGCCCGGCGACCATGAGGATCAAAGTGGCGATGATCGGCTGCAGGCCGAGCACGGCGACAAGGGCGCCGTTCCACAGCCCGCACAGAAGGCCGACGCCGAGCGCGGCGCCAACCACGACAATGAGCGCGTTGCCATCGCCCTGCACCATTGTGGCGGCGACCGCCCCGGCAATGGCCATCACCGCCCCGACCGAGAGATCGACCCCGCGCGTGGCGATGACGGCGGTCATGCCGATGGCGAGAATGGCGACCGGGGCGCCGCGATTGAGCACGTCGATCAGCGAACCATAGACCCGGCCATCGCGGATGAAGAGGTTGAAGAACCCGGGAAACAGGATCCAGTTGATGAGCAGAATGGCGATCAGCGCAACAAATTGCGGTTTGACGACCGAAAAGATCGAGCGGGTCATTGGGGCCTTGCCTCGGGCTCGCTGGCGATCATTTCCATGATCGCTTTGGTGTTGATTGCCTCGCCCGTCAGCTCCCCGGCTATGGCGCGCTCGCGCAGGACGAGAACGCGGGAGGAATAGGCGGTGATTTCGTCGAGCTCGGAGGAAATGACGAACAGGCTCATGCCGTCATCGCACAGCCTGTTGATCATCTTGATGATTTCGGCGTGGGCGCCGACGTCGATGCCGCGGGTGGGTTCGTCCAGGATCAGGAGCTTGGGATTTGTCGCCAGCCAGCGGGCGAGGACCACCTTTTGCTGATTGCCGCCCGAAAGGAATTTGACCGGCTGTTCGGGGCCGGTGCAGCGGATATCGAGTGCCTTGATGTAGCGATCGGCCAACTCGGCCTGTTCGGTGCGGCTCATGGGTTTCGTCCAGCCGCGATGGGCCTGGAGCGCCAGCATGATGTTTTCGCGCACGGTGAGATCGCCCACGATGCCGTCGAGCTTGCGATCCTCCGGCGCGAAGGCGAAGGCGAGCGCAATGGCGTCGCGCGGTTCGCGCAGCGTGGCGGGCTGGCCCGCGACGGTCAATTGGCCGGTATCGGGTCTGTCGATGCCGAACAGCAGGCGCGCCATTTCCGTACGGCCCGACCCGAGGAGGCCCGCAACGCCAACGATTTCGCCCCTGTGCAGATCGAGATCGAACGGGGCGGCCTTGCCGGTGAGCGAATAGTTCTTGAACGAGGCGTAAAGTTCGCCGGGCTGGCGGGTGACCCCGATGCGCATGGCGTCTTCGTGTTCGAGCGCCTCGCCCAGCATCATGGTGACAAGGTCCATGCGGCCCAGCCCCTCGATGGGGCGCGAACCGACGTGGCGGCCATTGCGCAGCACGGTGACACGGTCGGCGATGTCATAGACCTGATCGAGGAAGTGGGTGATGAAAACGATCGCCATGCCCTGGGATTTGAGCTGCCGGACGATCTCGAACAGGATTTCGACCTCGTGCTGGTCAAGGCTCGCGGTCGGTTCGTCAAGGATCAGAACCTTGCCCGAAATATCGACCGCGCGGGCGATGGCGACGATCTGCTGGACGGCGACCGAAAAGCTGTCGAGCTGGGCGCCGGGATCGATTTTCAGATCGTAGCGGGAGAGGAGGGCGCGGGCGTCGCGCTGCATCTTTTTTGTGTCGAGCAGTCCCCATTTCATGGGCTGGCGGCCGATATAGAGATTGTCGGCGACGCTCATATTGGGGAGGAGATTGACCTCCTGATAGACCGTGCCGATGCCCATTTCCTGCGCGTGGCGGGTATCGCGCGGATGAATGGGGGCGCCATCGAGCGTGATGGTGCCGGCGTCATGGGTGTAGGCGCCGGTGAGGATCTTGATCAGGGTCGATTTGCCCGCGCCGTTCTCGCCGAGCAGGGCATGAACCTCGCCGGGGACCAGTTCGATGCCGACATCGTCGAGGACCTTGTGGGAGAGAAAGGATTTCGCAATTCCCGAGGCGGCGAGGATGGGGGCGGGTTGGGGCATAAGGGTCTCGTATTTGGACATTGGCCGTAAGAGCGGGCGCCGCGCTCCTCATCGGACCTCTGTTTCGCCTCGGGCGAGGTGTGGGCGGGGGAGCGAAGGGCTCCCCCGCTTGGGATCAATACCCCAGATCGCGGCGGCGTTCGGCTTCGCCTTCAGGATCGTCCTCGGCCGTATAGAGCTTGGACTCGGTGATGATGAACTTTTCGGGTTCGACACCATCGTTGAGATAGGCGGCCAGCGCCTCGAAAGCGGGACCGGCCATGTTGGGGGTGAGTTCCACCGTGGCATTGGCATCGCCCGCCGCAATGGCGGTGAAGATATCGGGGACGGCGTCGATCGAGACCACCAGAATGTCTTCGCCCGGGTTCAGGCCCGCTTCGCTGATGGCCTGGATGGCGCCCACGGCCATATCGTCATTGTGGGCGTAAAGGGCGCAGATGTCCTGGCCGCCGTTTTCGGCGCGCAAAAAGCCTTCCATCACCTGCTTGCCCAGGGCGCGGGTGAAATCGCCGGTCTGGGAGCGCACGATCTCGATATTGTCGTGTTCGGCGATGGCTTCTTCAAAGCCCTGCTTGCGGTTGATGGCGGGCGAGGAGCCCACGGTGCCCTGAAGTTCGACGACGCGGCAGTCTTCGTCACCGACCGTTTCGGCCAGCCACTCGCCCGCGACGCGGCCTTCAAGGACCTGATCGGATGCGACGGAGGTGAGATAGAGATCTTCGGGCGCCTCGATGCCGCGGTCGAGCAGCACCACGGGAATGTCGGCGTCTTTGGCCTCGCTCAGAACCTCTTCCCAGCCGGTGGCGACCACGGGGGCGAGCAGGATGGCATCGACGCCCTGCGCGACGAACGAGCGGATGGCGCGAATCTGGTTTTCCTGGCGCTGCTGGGCGTCCGAGAACTGCAGGTTGACGCCCCATTCCTCGGCCTGCTGGCGGGTGACCGAGGTTTCGGCGGCGCGCCAGCCCGATTCCGAGCCGATCTGCGAGAAGCCGATGGTCATGCCTTCAAGGCCTTCCTGCGCCATGGCGGCGGACCCCAGTAGGGCAAATGTGCTCACGCCGAGCGCAAGCTGCTTGAACAATTTCATGAATTTTTCCTCCTGATGGCGCCGACCAGAGCCTCCCCCTGGCCGTGCCGCGGAAAGGAAGATTGCATATAGTATTACTATATGTAAAGCCCGAAAAACTTGTGCACCCGGGAACATTAAAGCCCGGAATTGCGGCCTGTTATCGGTTACATTTTGCCCATAGCGGCCGGCATGGGCCGCCGAAGACGGAGGAGGAAAGCGATTGGAAAGGCCAAAAATAGGTCAAAAAGTATGACTAAATTGGTCGCGCCGTTGAGCGCGCAAGCGCAGGGATGCGGGCACAAAAAGCCGCATTGGCTTTTTGTGCCTTTGCTGTAAAAGCGCTGGGATCGGAATGGCGGGAAAGCGTGGGCATGGGCCTTGCACGCGACATTGGCACAGAAATCATCAAGGCGCTGGCCGTGCTGGCGGTGGTGTTTCTCTCGTTCGCCCATCAGCCCATTGTTCTCGATGTGCCCGATGACGGTTTTTCAGTCTCGGTGGCCGATCTTTCGTTCTGTGGCGGAGCGCCCGACGAAGACGGCAGCGGCCACGCGCCATGCCATGCCTGCCGGGCCGGTATCGCCGATCTGCCGCCGGTGCCCTGTGTGTCCGAGCCTGCCTATGCCCGGTTTACGCGGGCCCGATTTACGCTTGCCGACGATCTGGTGGTCGAACAGCACCCGTTCTCGATCCACAAGTCGCGGGCGCCGCCGGCTCTGGCCTGAACCCAAAAATACCGTTCAGTCCTCTATTATGCTGGAGATCACTCATGATCCGCATCGCTTCCCGCGCGGCGCTTGCCGCCGCTTCCGCACTTGCCATCGCATCGCCCGCCATGGCGCATATGAGTTTCGAGACCGCGCAATCGGCGCCCGGTGAACAGTTCCGGGGTGTGCTGGTTCTGCCCCATGGCTGCGACGGCGCACCAACCGATACAATTCGCGTCACGCTGCCTCACGGCTTTACCGATGTGAGCGCCGAGGCCAAGGACGGCTGGACGCTGGAAACGCCGGGCAACGATGGCGAAGGCAGCCAGATCGTCTGGTCGGGCGGCGCGGTGCCCGATGACGGGCACGAGACCTTCGCCTTTACCGGCACATTCGCGGACGATCTGCCCGAGACCGATATTCTGTTTGCCGTCGAGCAGATGTGTGGCGATGTCGTGCTGGGATGGGAGCCGGCGGTGAGCCTGGGCGACGCACCGGCCGATCACGGACACCATGGCGGCGACACCATCACGGTTGGCGATCTGGAACTGTCCGGCGCCTTTACCCGCGCCACGCTGCCCAACGCGCCGGTTGGCGGGGGCTATGTGACGATCACCAACACGGGGGACGAGGCCGACCGGCTGGTCTCGGCGCAATCGTCGTTTTCGCCCGATGTGCAGATCCACGAGATGGCGGTGGTCAATGACGTGATGGACATGCGGCACTTGCCCGAGGGGCTGGAGATTCCGGCCGGTGAGACGGTGACGCTGGCCCCGGGCGGGCTGCACATGATGTTCATGAACATTTCCCAGCCCTTCGTTCAAGGCGAGAGCGTGCCGGTGACGCTGGTGTTCGAGAGGGCCGGGGCGGTCGAGATCGACCTGGCGGTGCAGGCCTTCGGGGCATCGGGCATGGATATGTCCAGCCATGAGGGGCACTGATCCGATGGCCAATTCGATGCTTCACACAGTGCGGATCGTGCTCTGGACCCTTGTCGTGGTTGCGGCCGCCGGGGCGGGGGTTCTGTGGTATTCGACCCAGATGCGTCCCGGCCCCTCCACCCAGCTGGCGGCGGCGCCCGAAGGCCAATACGGAGCCGGCGACTACCAGCTTGTCGACCATACCGGGTCGCCGGTGGACCAGACGGTGTTTACCGGAAAGCCCTCGATGGTGTTTTTCGGGTTCACCCATTGCCCCGATGTGTGCCCGACCACGCTCGCCGACATGCAGCACTGGTACGCCGAACTGGGCGACGACGCCGATGCGGTGAACGGTTTTTTCGTCTCGGTCGATCCCGAACGCGACACGCCTGAGGTGCTGGGCGAATATGTGGGCTGGGTCTCCGAGCGGATCACCGGGATCACCGGCGAGCCCGCGGAAGTCGACAAGATCATCGATGCCTGGGGCGTGTTTGCCGAAAAGGCGCCGCTCGAGGGCGGCGGGTACAACGTCAACCACACGGCGTCCGTGTTCCTGATCGACAGTGCCGGGCAATTGTTCGGCACCATCGCCTATCAGGAAAACCCCGATGCGGCGCTGGGCAAGATCCGGCGGCTGATCGCCGAGGGCTGATCGCGAACCATGTCTAGAGCCGTTCAGGATTTGATTGACTCAAATCCTTTGCTCTAAACCCTTGTTTTATCGCGTGTCCGAACCGCAAAACCGTTTCCACTTTTGCTGGACACGCTCTAGCGACAAAGCCTCGCCGGCAATTCCGGCGGGGCTTTTTTGTGCTGAAACGCTAAAGCGAATACTCGACGTTGCGGGCGGCCTGTTCGTAAATGCCCGAAAGTGCATGCAGGATCGAGGCGAGATGTTCGAGATCGACCTCGCTCGAGGACAGCATCGAGAGCGAGCGGATGAGATATTTGCGCCGCACGGCCTTGTAGCGATCGATCACCTCGCCGCCCGCCGGCGTGGCCGAATAGAAGGTTTCCTTGCCCTGCTTGCGGCTCTGGACGTAGCCGGCCTTGGCCAGCTTGCGCAGGGCGTAGGACACGAGGTGCGTGTCCTCGATCTTGATCGAAAAGCAGATGTCGGCGATCCGCTTGGGACGCTCCTTGCCCGATACCTTGTGCAATACAAGCAGTTCGAGAGCCGAATAGCCCTTCATCCCCGCCGCAGCGCCGCAGCGCACGACCCACTGCTCGAAAGCGTTCTTGGAGACGCTGAGCGCCTGCTCGAACTGGGTCATGAGCTGGGAATTTTCCATGATCACGGCATCGGTGTCCAGATCGGACTTCGGAGACATCACACCCTCCAGGCTGATTAACACTTACCATCTCCTCTAGCAGATTTTTTGTGGTTTGCGCTGCCATACAATGTTTGTTTTTGGTGCGCAATCAATAAGCATTATGCACCTATATTGGGCACTTATTGAATGCAAATTACCGTTGAAATGTATTTAGAATGATGCAAGCGTAAGGAGGTACACGGCCTTCGGGTCGCAAAGCGAGGAAAAGTGACTATGAAGTTTGTACCCAACCGGGATGGTTTGATGCAGTTGGCAAAGGCACATGGCCTTGATGCCCTGATTGCCATGAGCCCGGAAAATTTCACCTACGTGACCGGCGCCTATGTGCTGACCGTCAAGCAGATCCGACCGCGCCAGGCCTTCGCCGTGCTGCCGGTCAACGCCGACCCCTTCGCCGTGATCTGCAAGATCGAGGAGGGAACCACCCGGTCGGAAAGCTGGATCACCGACCTGCGCACCTATATCGAATTTGCCGACAATCCCATCGACATGCTGATCGAGGCGCTCAAGGGCGCCGGCCTGGGCAAGGGGCGGCTTGGCATGGACCTCGACTATCTGCCCGCCAGCTCACATGCGCGGCTGATGGCGGCATTGCCTGAGCTGACGCTGGTCAACACCACAGAAGAGATCGCCGCCGTCCGCGCCATCAAGACCGACATGGAAGTGGACCTGCTCGAAAAGACCACAAAGCAGACCCACCAGGCCGTGCTCGATGCCATGGCCGCGGCAAAGCTCGGGGATTCCGAGCGCCAGATGGCCGACAGGATCGCCACCAACATCATCCAGGGCGGCGCCGACGGCACGCTGTTCATGTGCTTTTCGAGCGGGGAACGCACCGCCGAGCCGCACCACATCGCCGAGATCGACAAATTCCCCCAGGAAGGCGAAACGATCCGGTTCGACGTGGGCGGCACGTATGGCGCCTATGCGAGCGATTTCGCCCGCACCTATTCGGCCGGCTCACCCTCCGACATGCAGAAACAGACCTATGCCGCATTGTGCGATGCCCAGAAGGCGACAATCGAAGCGGTAAAACCCGGCGTTCTGGCCGAAGATCTGTTTCACCTGTGCGTTGCCGAGTTCGACAAGCACGGCATCCCTTTCCACATGCCCCATATCGGGCATAGCTTCGGGGTGGAATTGCACGAAACCCCGATGCTGCGACCGGGCGACAAGACGCCGCTCAAGCCGGGCATGGTCATCAACATCGAGCCCGGCACCCGCGACGAGGATGGAGCGATGTATCACACCGAAGACCTTCTGGTGGTGACCGATACCGGCTTCAGGCTCCTCACACTCGGCCTGGCACCACGGGAGCTTCCCGTGATCGGCCAGACGATCACCTACTGAATTTCAAAGAGCTGCGGCTGAGGGGCCGTGGCTCTTTTTGAATGGGACATCAGAACAAAATCAAAGGAGAGAATATCATGGGTCTATCGCGCTTGTTGGGCACTGCCGCGCTTGTGGTTGCTGCCATGATGCCGGGTCTGGCCAATGCCCAGACCTTCCGGCTGGGTCATCACCACGCCGTTGGGGGCGCCGCCGATCTCGCGGCCAATCATTTTGCCGAACTGGTGGGGGAGATGAGTGACGGACGGATCACCATCCGGGTTTTCCCCGCCGCACAGCTTGGCCAGGAACGCGAGGCCTACGATCTGGTCAACCAGGGGGCGGTCGATATTTCCATTACTTCGACCGGTATCATCGATTCCGCCTATGCGCCGATGTCGATAACCTCGCTGCCCTTCGTGTTCCGCGACTGGGAACACGCCATGGACGCCTTTGCCGGCGAATTCGGCCAAAGGCTGACCGATGGCCTGCGTGAAGCGAGCAACACCGAAGTGCTCGGCTATTTCGGGCTCGGGTTCCGCGATCTGCTGTTTACCGCCGATACGCCGCCGACCTCCATGGCCGAAATGGACGGCATGACCATCCGTTCGCCCGAGAGCTACGTCTTTATCCGCATGTTCGAGTTGATGGGCGCCCGGCCCACGCCGGTGACCTGGGGCGAGGTTTATACAGCAATGCAGACCGGGGTTGCCGAAGGGCTCGATTCTCCGCCCGCCACGGCGCTCGACATGCATTTCGAGGAAGTGACTGGTTCCCTGCTCAAGACCGGGCACATGTTCGGCGCCATGCTGTTTGCCATGAACAAGCAGAAATTCGAGGCGCTGTCGGAAGACGATCAGGCGCTCATGAAGGAAGCGGGATTGCAGACGACATTGTGGCTCGACCAAGACGTGTCGATCCCGGCCGAAGAAGCGGCCTATGACCGGCTGACCGAAGCGGGCGTGACGGTGGCCGATCCCGCCGATCCGCAGGAATTCCGCGATGCGATGGCCCCCCTGATCGAGGAAATCCGGGCCCGTGGTGACGGGTCGGCCGAACTGCTCGACCTTCTGGCGGCCCAATGACCGAGCCGGTCTCCGACAAAAAGGACAGCCGCCCCGTGCGGCTGCTCCTTGCGGTCGGGTCGGCGCTGGTCGCAGCCATCGTCCTTCTGACCTTCATACAGGTTGTCCTGCGTTACTTTTTCGGCAATCCCCAGGCCTGGGCCGAGGAAGTCAGCCGCTACCTTTTTGTCTGGATTACCTTTCTGGGCATCGCCGTGGCCTTTTCACGCGATTCCCATATCCGTCTCGATGCGCTGGTCGGATTGTTGCCCGAGCGGCCATGGAGCGTGTTCGATAAATTCCGGCGACTTGTCGAGCTGGCGGCCATGGTCATGATGCTCTATTCGGGCGTGCTGGTGGCCTGGCAGTATCGTACGACGACATTTTATACGGTGCAGGGCGTGCCCCGCGTCGTTTTCTATCTCGCCGTTCCGGTGGGAGGGCTGATCGCGCTGGTCTATGTGGTGCGTGGGCTGATGACCCGCCACACCAAGGCCGAGACGACCCAGATGGAGGTGCTGTGATGGAACTCGCAGTGCTTCTGGCTTCCTTTGTCGTGTTGCTGCTCACCGGCACCTCGGTGGCCGCGGCAATGCTGGTATCGGGGGTTCTCTCGCTGTTTGTGGGCGGGCTGCCCATCACTATCGTCGCCGAACGCATGCTGGGCTCGGTCAACTCCTATACGCTGCTGGCGGTGCCGTTTTTCATCTTCGCCGCCGTCATCATGAACCGGGGCGGGCTGACCGACCGGCTGTTGGGTGTTGCCAAGGTATTCGTGGGGCATCTGCCGGGCGGGACGGCACAGGTGGACGTGCTGGCCTCGATCTTTTTTGCCGGCATGTCGGGTTCGGCAACCGCCGACGCGGCTTCGCAGGGGCGCATCCTGATCCCGCATATGGAGCGGCAGGGCTATGACAAGGGCTTTGCCGCCGGCGTCAATTCGGCCTCGGCCACCATCGGGGCGATCATCCCGCCCTCGATCACCATGGTGATCTACGGGTCGGTGACCAATATCTCGGTCGGGGCCCTGTTTCTGGCCGGGATCGTGCCGGGGCTGATCGTGGGCATCGGCATGATGCTGGTGGTGTGGTTTCTGGCGGTGCGCCGGGGCTATCCGCGCGACGACTATACGCCCTGGACCAAGCGTATCTGGCCGGTGGTTTCGGCGATCCCGGCGCTTCTGGCGCCGGTGCTGATCCTGGGCGGAATCTTCAGCGGCGCCACCACTCCGACAGAAGCCGGGGTGATCGCGTGCGCCTATGCCCTGTTTCTGGGTTTCGTGGTCTATCGCGAACTCAAACCCAAAGACATGCTGCCCATCCTTGCCGAAACGGTCGAGGCAACGGCGGTGCCGGTGTTCATCATCGCGGCGGGCTCGGTGTTCGGCTTTGCGCTGACCACTTCGGGGTTCGGCTTTTTGATGCAGGACTGGCTGCGGGCGGTGACCGACGATCCGCTGGTGTTCATGGTGATCGTCATCGGGCTGTTTCTGGTGATCGGGCTGTTTGTGGAAGGCACGGCGGCCATGCTGATCTTCGTGCCGATTTTCATGCCGCTCGTGGCAGGTTTCGGGATCGATCAGCTCCAGTTCGCCATGATCGTCATCATCACCATCATGGTGGGGACGATTACTCCACCGGTGGGGCTGCAATTGTTCATCGCCGCCGACATCGCCAAGATTTCGGTGTTCAAGGTCGATATCTGGCCGTTTGTGGCGATTACGATGGGGATTACCATTCTGATGGTGATCTTCCCGCAGATCGTGACCTTTTTGCCGGGTCTTATGCGGTGAGCCCATCACGGACCGGGCGGGGCGCAGGCCCCGTCCGGGACGGTGCTGCGCCGGGGCCGGTCCTTCAAACGATAAATGAAGCGCGGCGGCGACCCAATTGGCTCTGCAAAATGAAGAAAACCAGGGAAGCGCCCAGACAATAGGCCGAAAAGAAGGGCGCCTGCTGGCCGATGGAAACGCCGGCATCGACGAAAAAGCCCACGATCCCGGGTCCGACGGCGGAGGACAGGACCATTGCCGATGTCGCAATGGCGCGCACCGCCCCCAGATGACGCGTGCCATAGAGTTCGGCCCACATGGCGTTCATCACCGTTCCATTCGCGCCATTGGTCAGCCCCGAGAGCAGGAAGAACGCCGGGATGGCCCAGAAGGCCGATGTTGTGGCGATGACGATATAGGCCATGCTCGCCGGGACCAGCAGAAGGGGCAGCAGCCGGTAGGCGCCAAACCTGTCGACGAGCCAGCCTCCGGCAATCGAGGATATCACCGAGGCGACCGACATGACCGGAAAGAAGGCGGCGAAGGTCAAAAGGCCCCAGCCCTTTTCGGCAACCAGAACCGACTGGTGAAAAAAGATCGCGGTGGAAATCGCCGGCATGGCCAAAAGCCCGATCAGGACCGGCCAGAACAGGGGGTCGGCGAGCACCTTACGCCGGGTCCACTGGTCTCCCGTGGCGTGGGTTTCGGCGGGATCGGGATTGATTTCACCGGCTGCCCGCGCGCGTTTTCCGTCCGGGGGGCTCGAGAACAGATAGGCGATGACCGGTGCAAGCACGACGATCAGTGCCGCGGCCGCGACCAGCCAGACCTGACGCCAGCCGATCGCCGCGATCCCGAACGCCACAAGGACCGGCAGAACCGCCTCGCCCGTGTTCAGGCCCAGCTGTGCAATGGCCAGCGCGCGGCCACGAAACCTGTTGAACCACCGGCTGAGCGCGGTCGCGGCACCATGGGTGAGCATGCCCTGCCCGAAAAACCGCAGCCCGAACAATGCGATCCCCAGTATTGCCACGTTGGGCGCCACGCTCATCAGGATGCACATCATGGCGGCGCCGATGGCCGAGCCCGCAGCCAGATGGGCCGCCGGAACCCTGTCGGCCAGCCCGCCCGCCCACATCAGGACAATGGCCGAGCACAGCGTCGCCGCGGTGTAAATCAGCCCGTACTGGCCCGATGTCAGGGAAAATTCCGCGCGGATGGCGGCGCCGAAAAGGGCAATGAACAGGGTCTGCCCGGCAAGCGAGGAAAACATTGCCAGATACCCGCCGCCGATCCAGCTTCGCTGGCGGCCGGTGAGTTCGCGCAAGGGGGGTGATGGTGACGTCAGGGACATAGGGAGACTGTGGTTGGCGCCGGGCGGAAGCCCTGCCGTGGGTGTGGATCAGATTGCCGGGCCGGTCAAGTCGAGGGCGGACTGGCGGCGAGGAACATCGTATAGGCGGGGTTTTCGCTTTCGTCCCAATGGGCATAGCCGAGCGTATCGAGATAGGCCTCGAAGGCTTCGCGCTCGGCGGGGGGAACCTGGACGCCCGTGAGGACACGGCCGTAATCGGAGCCATGATTGCGGTAGTGGAACAGGGAAATGTTCCAGTCGGGCGCCAGGCCCTCGAGGAATCGCAATAGCGCTCCGGGGCGTTCGGGAAATTCGAAGCGGTAGAGAAGTTCGTTTTCCAGCCCCTCGACGCGACCGCCGACCATGTAGCGGATGTGGAGCTTGGCGACTTCATTGTCGCTCAGATCGAGCACCTTGTGGCCATGCTCGCGCAGCATGGCGATGATCTCGGCCTTTTCCGCCTCGCCGCGCTTCAATCCGATGCCGACGAAAATATTGGCCGAATTGCCCGGCGCGATGCGGTAGTTGAATTCAGTGATGGCGCGGGCACCCATCAGTCGGATGAAGGCGCGATAGGCGCCGGGTTTTTCGGGGATCGTGACAGCCAGAACCGCTTCGGCGCGCTCGCCCAGTTCGGCCCGTTCGGCGACGTGGCGCAGCCTGTCGAAATTGATGTTGGCGCCCGAGCAGATGGCGATGGCGGCGCCACGGGCTTCAAGGGTCGGGGCGTGCTTGCGCAGGCCGGCAAGGGATACCGCGCCCGCCGGTTCGGCAATGGCGCGGGTGTGCTCGAACACATCCTTGATGGCGGCGCAGATTTCGTCGGTCGAGACGGTGACGATGTCGTCGAGCGTGTCCTTGAGGATTTCGAAGGTGTGGGCGCCCGCCTGTTTGACCGCGACACCATCGGCAAAGATGCCCACTTCGTTCAGCGGCACGGGGCGCCCGGTGGCCAGCGCGGCCTTCATCGAGGCGGCGTCTTCGGGCTCAACCCCGATCAGCTTGATGTCGGGGCGCAGGAATTTGGCGTAGGCCGCGACGCCGGCGGCAAGACCGCCGCCGCCGATGGGCAGGTAGATCGCGGCGATGGGGCCGCCATGCTGGCGCAGGATTTCCACCCCGATGGTGCCCTGACCAGCGATGACCTGGGGGTCGTCATAGGGGTGGACGAAGGTGAGGTTTTCTTTTTCGCACAGGGCCAGCGCGTGGATGCGGGCATCGTCGAAACTGTCGCCCTTTATCACCACTTCGCCGCCCAGGCGTTTGACCGCCTCGACCTTGATCGAGGGCGTGGTGGTGGGCATGACGATGACCGCGCGCGTGCCCATGCGGGTGGCCGAATAGGCGAGCCCCTGCGCGTGATTGCCGGCCGAGGCGCAGATGACGCCTTTTGCGCGCTCTGCATCGGTGAGCGCGGCAAGCTTGTTGTAGGCGCCGCGCAGCTTGAAGGAAAAGACCGGCTGGAGATCCTCGCGCTTGAGAAACACCGGGCGGGAGAGCTTGTCGGACAGCGGGCCCATCTTTTCGAGCGGGGTCTCGACCGCAACGTCATAGACCGACGAGGAGAGGATGGAGCGGATGATTTCGTGCATGACAAAGCCTTCGGTCGCGTCGTGTCCCCGACATAGCGCCGATGGGCGTGTGTGTCACTTGGGCGTCGCGACGCATTGGCACGCCGGCTGCTTCTGTCAACCATGGTTGACACACTCCAAGGTGATAACTACAGTTAACATATGATCGCGCTGATAAAGAGTGCCGTATTTGACAATTGGCTGCATGATCTGCGTGACAGACGGGCCATGGCGCGCATTCTGGCAAGGCTGGATCGGCTTGCGAACGGGAATCCCGGTGACGTCAAACCCGTCGGCGGCGGGATTTCCGAAATGCGGATCGATTATGGTCCGGGCTTCCGCGTTTACTACATGCAAAAAGGACCGGTCGTTGTCATTCTGCTTTCAGGTGGCGACAAGTCTTCGCAGAAAGCCGATATCGTCCGGGCCAGGGAAATTGCCGCGCAGTGGAAGGATTGAAACGATGAACAACGAAACATTCAGCCGCTACGATACGGCAGATTATCTCAAGAGTGATGAGGACATCATCGCTTATCTCGAAGCGGTGATGGAAGAAGGCGGCGACGACCCTGCCTTTATCGCGCAGGCGCTTGGAACGATCGCCCGCGCCCGAAATATGAGCCAGCTGGCGCGCGATGCCGGAATGAGCCGTGAGGGACTCTACAAAGCGCTTTCAGAGGATGGAAATCCCAGCTTTGCCACGATTGTAAAAATTGCCCATGCGCTGGGGCTGCGTCTCGGATTCAAGTCTGCAGCATGAGACTCGCCGGTTTCTGCCTTGCCGCAACTTTGCTGGTCGTCCCGGGGCCTGCCGCGGGACAGGAGACGGGCGTCGATCTTTCGGCGGTCACGGTGCGCGACGCGGCGGGGGAGACGGCGGCGCTGGGCGATCTGGTTGACGGGCCGACGATCATCCATTTCTGGGCGACGTGGTGCGCGCCATGCCTTGAGGAATTGCCGCAACTCGATGCCTTTGCGCAGGGGCTGGAGCCGGGGGACCTGGTGGTGGTTTCGGTCGATACCGCCGGGTATGAGCGGATCACCGATTATCTCGGCGATCTCGGGGTGGGGCTGGAGAGCCACCAGCAGATCGAGGGCAATGTGGGTAGCGTGCTGGGGATACTGGGCTATCCGAGCACATTCGTTGTCGATGGCGGCGGGGAGATCGTGTTTCGGCGGCAGGGGGCGGTGGATTGGGACGATCCGAGCACCAGGGCCGAAATAATGGCCCCCCTTGCGCCGTTCAAATAGCTCCGAACTGGTTCCCTGAAATTGGCAGCAACTGGAGATCACGCCACCCGCGAATTTCCTTTAGCGTAAATGGCGGCTCGTCGGCGTGGGGCCCCTCGTTATCGTGGAATGGAGCATTAAGACCGAAATGCCTGATTTGACCCAGATTGCCCTTTATGTCGGTGCGTGCGTTTTGCTCGCGATTACGCCCGGACCCGGACTGTTTTACGTTGCGGCGCGCACGCTGGCTGGCGGGCGCGCCGAGGGGATTGCTTCGAGTTTCGGCACGGGGCTGGGCGGCATGGTTCATGTTCTGGCTGGCGCTTTGGGAGTGTCTGCAATCGTGCTGGCCAGCGCCCAATTGTTCACCCTACTGAAGGTGATCGGCGCGGCCTATCTGGTGTGGATCGGCGTCCGAACCATTCTTTCGGCGCGCCGAGATGCGGCCAAGGCATTATCGGGTGCCCCGGCCGAACCTCCGGTCGGTCCGCGGCGGGCGTTTCGCGAAGGGGTGGTGGTCGAGGCGCTTAACCCCAAGACGGCGGCGTTCTTCCTCGCCTTCATTCCGCAGTTCGTCGACCCGGCTTCGGGCAATATAGCCCTGCAATTCCTTGTGCTCGGCTTCGTATCGGTTGCGCTCAACACACTGGCCGATATCTTTGTAGCCATCGCCGCCGGAGGCATACGAACCGGAGCCGCCCGCAATCCGGGCTTGATCCGCCGCCTGCGGCAGGGATCGGGGGGGCGCTATGATTGCGCTTGGCGTTGGGCTGACCCTCGCCAAACGTCCAGCGAGTTGATTGGCCTCAGGAATCGCCGCCTGAATTGTGCTGGCGATCTTCCTGATCCATGCCGTGGCGGCTGACGGCGTACTCGCTCTCGCGGGCATCCTTGTCGCGCGGAGCCCGGCCGTGGGACTGCTCGGGATGGTGGTCGACCTCGCCCGGTTTGGGCACGTCGGATTTGTGCTCGAGATTTCTTTTGAACTGCTCGTGGGTTTTCTTGCCTTGCATGGCGCGAACTCCTTTTGTGAGGTTCGGTGTGCAGGGGAAAACGGCCGGCCGCTGTTTCGTTGCACACGCCCAGCCTGGGTTAACCGGGGACCGCGCAGGGCGAACTTCAAGCCTCTTGCGCCAAGGCTGGATCACTCGATATCAGCGCATTGCGAACGGCCTCGGGTGCGGCTTCGGCCCAGACAAGTAGGGCGTCGAGTGCCGGGCAGAGCGCCTGGCCCCATTCGGTCAGGTGATACTCGACCTTGGGCGGAACCTGATGATGGACGATGCGGGCCACGACCCCGTCCTCTTCGAGCCGCCGAAGCTGCTGAATGAGCATTTTCTGGGAAATGCCGGGAATGGCCCGCTCGAGTTCGGAAAAGCGGCGGCACTGGCCGCCGAACAACTGGAACAGAATGACCAGCTTCCAGCGGCCCTCGACGATCCGAAGCGTGTTCTGAACGCTTTGGGCGCCGCTGAGCGCGGAATAGGTATGACGCTCACCTTTTGGTAAGTACCCTACTTTTTCGTCTGTACTTGTCATAAGCACAGCCTAGAGCCATCTTCTGTTTCCCGCAACATCGATCCACCTGGAGACGAAAATGCCCCTCGATTTGCCCGCCCCGATTGCCGCCTATATCGCCGCTGGCCAGAGGCTGGATGCCGAAGGCATGGCGGCCGCCTTCGCCGAGGATGCGGTGGTCGACGATTCGGGCGACGGGCACCATCCGCAGGGCAGGGCGGAAATCGAGGCATGGATAGAGAGTGC
Source organism: uncultured Pelagibacterium sp. (assembly GCF_963972885.1). Classification (NCBI taxonomy): domain Bacteria; kingdom Pseudomonadati; phylum Pseudomonadota; class Alphaproteobacteria; order Hyphomicrobiales; family Devosiaceae; genus Pelagibacterium; species uncultured Pelagibacterium sp. The sequence goes on from NZ_CAXAXY010000007.1 coordinate 54,423, forward strand.
CACCATCGCGGTGCGCGCGATATTCACCCCGGAAACAGCGCACGAAGAGGCGGGAATCTGGATCCTCAAGGGTCCGGTGGCGGGCCAATTCGCCGGCAGTCCGGTCAAGCTGACGTTTTCGTTCACCCTCGATGGGGACGCGATCACCAGGCTGAAAATCCGGTGATCGCCGAAACGGGCAGACCGGCTGCCGCTCAGTGATTGTGGCCGGCGTGGCTGTGCTGGGTGGCGGTGGCGGATTCGATTTCGACTTCGAGGTCGAGATGGAAGCTCTCGAATTCCAGTTCGAGATCGAAATGCTCGCCTTCGGCAAGCGGCGCGGTGAGACCGGAAAGCGCGATGGCGAGACCGTTGGGCGCAAAGACCATATCGGCGCCGGCCGGGATCGGCAGGGCGGGAATGGCGGTGAAGGTCAGCTCGCCGCCGGTGTTTTCGAGCCCGACGATTTCGGCTGAAGCAGCGATGTCGGTTTCCGCGCCCGTGAGAGTCACAAGCGCGTCCGATGTGTTTTCGATATCGACATAAACAAGAGCACCCGAGGCGTCGGTGGCGTTGGCCCAGGCGTGGATGGCACGGACGCCATTGGCTTGCGCGACATGTTCGTCGTGCTCGCCATCCTCATGGCCGTGCTCGTCGTGGTCCTCATGCTCTTCGTGATGCTCGTCGGCATGGTCCTCCTGCGCGAAGGCCGGGCTTGCGATGAGGGCGAAGGAAAACAGAACAGCGCGGATCATGATCGTGCTCCAGTGTAAATGTTATATCTTAACTGCGCAGATCGGTAGCAACGGGGCGTGACAGAGCGATGAAGGCGGGGAGGAGAGCCAGGATGACCGTGAGGCTGACAAAGCCCGCCACCAGATGGAATTCTGGCCAGCCCAGCGTGGCATTGACCAGAATATCGGTGCGCTCGGTCACCACGCGGGAAATGATCGCCGAAGCGGCATAGCCCACGGCAACGCCGCCAATGGCGCCGACAACGATCAACGTGGCCGCGTAGGACCAGACGACGGAAAAGACGAACCGGGCCGGAGCGCCAAGCGCGCGCAAGAGGGCAAGGCGGCGGGCGAACAGGCGCGTGAGGATGACAAGGCCGGTCAGGACACCGGCGGTGACGAGGATTTGCGTCACGACCGCCATGACGCTCATAACCTGGCGCACATCGCCCATCAGAGAGTGCAGGCTGGCCAGAACCGAGCCGGGGAAAAAGGCCATGGTTTCCGATGTGGTGAACTGGGCGCGCAGGGCGTAATTGGCGTAAAGCTGTTCGGCGGAAACCAGGATGGCCGGGGTGCCGGGGAAATAATCGGGATCGAAGGGCGGGCCGAGCCGGTCGGAATTTTCGGGGGCGTGGCCATTGGCAAGGCCGTGGATTTCCCACACCGCTTCGACCGGCACGATAATGGCACGGTCCCACGGGCTACCCGTCGGCGCCATACGGCCCGATACGGTGTACTCGAAATGGGCGTGCGCGTCGTCCTCGGCGGCATCGCCAACGCCATGGGCGGGCGAGAAGCTGTCGCCGACCGAAAGATCGACACGGGCGCCGATGACAGCGTCGGTATGGGCGGCAAACATTTCGCCCTCGGCAAGGGTGTCCGACATGTGAGTGACGAACTGGGCGGTCGAGCCCACGACGGGGAAGGCATTGTAGCTGTCGCCATAAGCGATGGGGGCGGCAAGCGATACGTCGGGCGCGGTGGCGACGGTATCGTAGATTTCGCCCGAGAGCAGGGGGACGTCGGAAGGCTGGAGATAGACCGCTGCAAACAGCATGGTGATTTCGCTGCCCGGTGCGGCGACGACCAGATCGAACGGGTCGGCGGCCTGCGCGGTGCCCTGGCGCAGGCCGCGCTCCTGGGCGATCAGGCCCACCCCGATGCCGACGGACACGGCGATCAGGGTGGCAAAGAGCACATTGGTCCAGCGAAAGCGCCACAGCATGGCGCGCACCAGGGTGAAGGGGCGAAAGCCGATCAGGACCAGGGCGCCCACAATGAGGGCGGGCAGCAGCAGGACGAGAAGGACTGTAACGTCCTGCCAGAGCACCGGCATCCACTCGATGGCGCGGAAAAGCGGGGCGAGGGGGTTCATGGATTGCCCTCGTCCGACGCGATGCGGCCATCGATGATTTCGATCACCCGATCCATGCGCGAATAGACGGCCGGATCGTGGCTGACGGCGATCAGGGTCTTGCCCTCGTCGCGGGCGAGGGCGACCAGATCGTTTATCAGCGCGTCGGCCGTCTTGCGGTCGAGGCTGGCGGTGGGCTCATCGGCGAGGATGATTTCCGGGTTTGCGGCAAGGGCGCGGGCGATGGCGACGCGCTGGCGTTCGCCGCCCGAAAAGCTCTCGACCGTGCGCGCGCCATGGGTGATGCCAAGGCGGGTCAGGACCGATCGGGCGGTTTTTGCAATGCCCGCCTGCCGGGTTCGGGACGCGTAGGCACCGGGCAGGGCGGCGTTGGCGGCGGCGGAGAGCTCCTCGAACAAGAGGAAATCCTGGAACACCATGCCCACATGGTGGCGGCGGAATTTGGCGCGCGCTTCGCCCGAAAGAGGCATCAGATCGGTTGCCTCCCAGGCGACCGAGCCCGTGGCGTTCTCCGCGAGACCGGCAAGGGCGAAAAGAAATGTCGATTTGCCGGCGCCCGAGGGACCACGCACGCCCAGGCAGGTGCCGGGCGCAAGCGCGAAATCGGGAACCGCAAGAAGGGTCCGGCCCGAAGGTGCCTTGACCTCGAGGCCGCTGACGGAAAGGCCGATGCTCATGGGGTCAGGTCGGTTCGGATAGGGACAAGGGCCGGGAGGGCGAAAGGGGCCTGGCCCGACGCTGCGGGCGGCGCACCCGTTTGAGAGGGGCACCGGGCTTTGAATCCCGGCCTTCGCCCGGAAAGCGCGGGGGCGGGGTCGATGCGGGTATGTCGACGAGCGCCGGCATGTCGGTCAGCCAGCCGGCGGGCGCGCTCCGCGCTGGGTGCGCCCGGCGCATGTCAGGCGCGTTCCTGCACGGCGTCGACAAGGCGGACGCGGGAGACAAAGCCCAGTTCGGGATCGGTATAGGTGCCCAACTCGAGCGTGCCACGGGTGATGATCTTGACGTTGAAGGGGATGGTATCGACGACACGCTGGGCATAGACGGCCAGAATATCGTTGGGCCAATCGGCTTCGGACGAACAGAACGGGCAGACCGCCATGGGGATGTTGGTCAGAACGTAGAAATTGGAATCGGCCTTGAGCGGGGGCGCCATGAAGCCCTCGATGGCGACGCGCGCGCCCTCGTTCTGCTGGGCGAAGGGCGTAAAGCTCATGTCCTTTTCGTAGAGTTCGCGCAGGCGCACCTGGGGCTCGGCGGCGATGGCGCCCGTGGCGATGAAGGGGGCGGCCAGAACGGCGCCGGAGGCAGTGGCAAAAAATCCGCGTCTGTTCATGACTCAAATTCCTTGTGCCGGAGTGGACGAAATCGGTTCGAGACCACTTTTAACAGGTCGCGGCCCGTGCTGTGTGACAGTCCAATGAAAAAGGGGCCGGAAATCCGGCCCCTCCGAAATTTGTGATCGGGGCCGTTATTCGGCAGCGGCATCCAGCGTGGCGTGGTGCATGACGTGGAAGATCATTTCCTGATCCATCGTGCCACCGAACAGGTGCGCCCAGGGGCCCTTGGCCCAGAGACCAACGTCAACGCCCGAGTGGCTTTCCGAGGAGGCCGGGATCAGCGCCTGCTGCAGGTAATCGGGATCCTGAGCTTCTTCCTGGGTCAGTTCAGGACGTTCGCCCGAGTAGGAGCCGTCTTCCTGTTCGACCAGAACCGAGCCGGCGCCATTGCCGAAACCGACGACGGTGTAGGGCTTGCCGTCGGCAGCGAGAACGGGTTCACCCGAATGCTCGACCTGACCAGCGGCAACGTCCATGCAAAGACCGGTGATCGGCGTGCCGCGGCCGCAATAGCCGTTGAAGACGATGGCGTGTTCGTGGTCGCCGGTGACGATGATGAGGGTATCTTCGTCATCGGTCATTTCGTCGGCCAGAGCGAGGGCCTCGGCGAAAGCGACGCCGTCGGTGAAGGTGCGGTGGGCGTTGCCGCCGTGGCTGGCGTGATCGACGCGGCCCGGCTCGACCATCAGGTAGAAGCCTTCTTCGTTGCCCTGCAGGGACGTGATGGCGGCTTCGGTCATGTCGGCGATGGAAGGCTCGCCTTCAGGACGGTCATGCTCGTAGTTCATGTCCGAATTGGTGAACAGTCCGAGGACCGGAGCGGTCATGTCGGCCGAAGAAAGCTGCTCGGCGTTGTAAACGACCTGGGCACCGATTTCGGTGGCGCGATCGATCAGGTTCACATCGTCCGGGCGGTTGCCGGTGCCGACTTCGATTTCGGTGCCTTCGGGCGCAAACGAACGCGCGCCGCCACCAAGAGCGATGTCGATAACGCCGGCTTCCATCTGGTCGACCAGCTGGGTAGCGATATCAACGCAGCCTTCGGGAGCGTTGTTTTCCCAGTTGCGGTTGGCGGTCTTGGCGTAGACGGCAGCGCCCGTGGCGTGGGTGATGCGGGCCGTGGAAACGACGCCGACCGACTTGCCGGCTTCCGAAAGCATTTCCGAGAACAGGGTCAGCGGGGCTTCGGTCGAGCAATCGTCGTGGATGACGGTGTCGGCCATGTTGATGGTGTTGAAGACCTGCTTGACGCCGGTGTTCATCGCGCCGGCGGTCGGTGCGGAATCGGGGGTCTGGGCGTTGATGTTGTAGGTCTTGATGATCGCCGAGTTCGGGTACAAATCATGGGGAAGGTTATGTTCTTCGCCCAGAAGGCCCATTTCCTGGCCCTGGAACAGGCGGATGCCATAATTGGTGTTCACGCCCATGCCGTCGACGACGAACAGGATGACGTTCTTGGCCTGGTTGGTATTGGGCTCTGCGGCGATCCGCTCGGCGATCTGGTCCTGACCGGCGGTGAAATATTCGCTGCCGCTTTGGGCGACGTCCTGAGCGAGAGCGGTGGATGCGCAAAGCGCGATGGTAAGGGTAGACACTAGCGTCCGACGAAACATGGTTGCCTCCATGGGGTTTCGATCGATGCGGACGCTATTTGGCTTGTGTGACGGTCAGGTCACCTGCCGGTGACGGTTCGATGACGGTGGAAAACTTGCGCCCGACGCCGCTATTGCCCTGCCGACCGCTCGCGGCGCAGCTCGGCGACTTCGGCGCGCAGGGCGCGGACTTCGGCCAGCACGAGTTCGGTTTCGCCGCGCAGTTCCTGGCGCTGCGTGGTGGCTTCGGAATCGTGTTCTTCCTGCATGGCCGAGACGATCACACCGATGAACAGGTTGAGCACGGTGAACGCGGTGCAGGCGATGAAGGGGATAAAGAACATCCAGGCCTCGGGATGGACCTCCATGACCGGGCGCACGATTCCCATCGACCAGCTTTCGAGCGTCATGACCTGGAACAGGGTATAGAGCGAAGCGCCGATCGTGCCGAACCAGTCGGGAAAGCTCGGGCCGTAGAGCTTGGTCGCCATGACGGCGAAAACGTAAAACACCAGCAGCAGCAGGACAAAGATCGAAGCGAGCCCAGGCAGCGAGGCAACGAGCCCGCCGATCACCTTGCGCAGCGAGGGAATGACCGAGATCAGGCGCAGCACCCGCAGGATTCGCAGGGCGCGCAACACGGTGAACGGGCCCGAGGACGGGACGAGCGCGATGGCGACGATGGCGAAATCGAAGATCGACCACGGGTCGCGGAAAAATTTGAGCCCATGCGCGTAAAGGCGCAATGCGATCTCGACAACGAAGATCGTCAGGATGATCGCATCGAGCGCGATCAGCACCGGGCCGATGGCGGCCATGATTTCGGGAGAGGTTTCGAGCCCCAGGGTGATGGCGTTGATGACGATCACCGCGATGATGAACTGCTCCCAGCGACGGGAGGAGAGCAGGAGAGCGAGCTGGCCGCGCATCTTGGGACAGGTTCCTGAAGTGATTTCGGGCGCGGAAAGCCAAATCGGATTTGATGGGGCCGGTCAAGGGGCGTTGGTGGCGCAGGGATGCGCCGGCGGGTTGTGCGGCTGGACAGGGCAGGGGCACCACCCGCCTGGCAAGGCGGGTGGTATTTTCGTTTATTGGCTGGCGGCGCCCTCGACCGCTTCGCCGGTTTCGGGCAGGGCCCAGGCGATGACGGCGTCCGAGACCGGTGTTTCCATGAAGTGGTGGCCGCCCGGTGCGACGACCAGGAATTCGCGGCCGGCCACTTCATAGACGATGGGCGTGGTCTGCCCGCCGCCGGGCAGGGTGTCCTGCCAGACCGTTTCGCCGGTTTCGATATCGATGGCCCGGATCAGATCGTCGGTGGTGGCGGCGATAAAGATCAGACCGCCGGCGGTGACGACCGGGCCGCCATTGTTGGGCGTGCCGATATCGATGGGCAGCATGGAGGGGATGCCCCAGGGACCATTCTTGCGGGCGCTGCCGAAGGGTTTGTCCCAAAGGGTCTCGCCTGTCTCCAGATCGATGGCCCGGATGCCGCCATAGGGTGGCTCGCTGCACAGAAGGCCGGTCCACTGACGCCAGCCGGCATTGACCGAGATGGCGTAGGGCGACCCGAGCTGCGGACCCGGACCTTCGGCCCCGCGCTCCCAGCCGGGCTCGAAAATGGCCTGCACGCCCATTTCGTCGGCCTCTTCACGCGGGACAAGTCGGTTGTGGTTGGGCATGTTGTTGTAATTGGCGATCATGATGCCGCGGTCTTCGTCGATGGCCAGCGATCCCCAGTCCTGCCCGCCATTGTAGCCCGGATACTGGATCCAGTGCTGATCGGAGGTTGGCGGGGTATACATGCCCTCGTAATGGGCCTGCTGGAACTGGATGCGGCACCAGAGCTGGTCGAGCGGGGTCATGCCCCACATGTCCTTTTCTTCCAGCGGCTCGAAGGCGAGCGTGTGATAGGTCGAAAAGGGCTGGGTGGGCGAAAGATACTCGGGTTCAACGCCGCCCTGGGGCACCTCGCGCTCCTCAGGGGCAAACAGCGGCTCACCGGTCTCGCGGTCGAGAACATAGATATCGCCCTGTTTGGAGGAAACGATGATGGCGGGAACACTGCCATCGCCGGTGGGGAAATCGACAAGCGCAGGCTGGCTGCCCAGATCGTAATCCCAGACATCGTTATGGACCGTCTGGAAATGCCAGACGTCGTCCCCGGTGGTCACGTCAACGGCGACGATCGAGGTGGCGTATTCGTTTTCCAGGTCCGAGCGGTTCGAGCCGTAATAATCGACGGCCGAATTGCCCAGGGGCAGATAGACCAGGCCCAGCTCCTCATCGGCCGCGGCGATGGTCCACATGTTGGGCGTGCCGCGCGAATAGGTCTCGCCTTGGGGGGGCGCGGTGCGGCTGTCGGGATTTTCCAGATCCCAGGCCCAGGCGAGTTCGCCCGTGACCGCATCATAGCCACGCACGACACCCGAAGGGGCGTCTTCGGCCTGGCCGTCATTGACCTGGGCACCCATGACCGCGATGCCGCGCACGATGGTGGGGGGCGATGTGATTGCGTACCAGCCCGGTACCGTGTCGCCCAGGCCGTCTTCGAGATAGGCTTCGCCATTCATCCCGAAATCGGGGCAGGGCTGGCCGGTGCGCGTATCGACGGCGATCAGGCGGGCGTCGAGCGTGCCCCACAGGACGCGGGTGGCGCAGATGGTGTCCGGATCGGCGTCGGGCACTTCGAAATAGGCGGCGCCGCGGCAGGTTGCGCCATAGGGAATGGCGTCGGTGGGGACGTCCGGATCGTAGCGCCATTCCTCAAGGCCGGTTGCCGCGTCGATGGCCACCATGATGCCCATGGCGGTGCAGTGAAAAAGATCGTCGCCAACCTTGAGCGGCGTGTTCTCGGGCGAATAGCTGGACGCATCTTCTCCGGGCATATCGCCCGAATTGAACTCCCATACGCGGGTCAATTCGCTGACATTTTCCGGGGTGAACCCGGTGAGCGGCGAATAGCGCGTGCCACGATAATTGCCGCCATAGGCGGGCCAGTTCTCACCGATCTCCATCGTATCGAGCGGGGCGCGGGCCTCGACGCCGGTCGGCGTGGTCTCGGTCGCGGTGTCTTCGGCGGCGTCAGGCGCGGCCGGCGGTTCGGGCGACAATGGCGCAGTCTCCTCGTCCGCTGCCGGTTCTTCGGCTTCGACCGCAGGCACCTGGCCTTCCGGCACTTCGCCGGGCTCCTCAGGGAGAATTTCGGTCACCGGCGCTTGGGTTTCTTGGATCGGCGCCGGCTCATCGGCCGCCGGGGCGTCCTGGGCGATGGCGGTGCCCTGCTGTGACAGGGTCAGAACCGAGAGCGAGCCGACAAGCGCCAGCCCGCCGGCAATCGCTGCGGCGGCGGTGCCGACAGGGCGGGCCAGGCGTCCGCGCAGGGCGGGGATGGTTGCAAGGACCAGAACGAGCACGACGGTAGGCGCAACAAGGCGCGGAACCTGTGCCCAGCCGTCAAGCCCGGCCTCCCAGAGCGCCCAGGCGACGGTGCCCGCAAAGGTTACGAGATAAACCCAGACGGCGAGCATGGAGCGTCGGAACAGAAAAAACGCGGTGAGCACAAGGCCGATGCCGGCCAGAATGTAATACCAGGATCCGCCAAGTGCCGCGAGCCAGACCCCGCCGCCCAGGATGGGAACCCCGAAAATCAAGATGATGGCTCCGATGACCATTGCGGCCCAAAAGCCGAAGCCGCGGCGCGCGCGATGCGTGTCGTCCATGATGCTCTCCCGGTGCGATTGCCTCACAGGGCACAACACGATCGGCGCCGACAGGTTCCTTAAATTTCCCAGGTGAATGCCCGAGGTCAGGGTGTGGCCGGAGCGACCGTCTGTCCGCGAACCGGTTCGCCGCGCGCAACGGGCTCACCGTCGATTTCGATGTTCTGAAACTGGGCGGGAAGACCCTCGCCCTCGCTCAGGTCAGGCGTGGTCTGCAGGTGGAAATGCAGGTGCGGTTCGGAGGTGTTGCCCGAATTGCCGCACAATCCAAGCACATCGCCCGCCGAAACCTCCTGGCCGCGCTGCACGGTGATCGTGTCTTGCTGCATATGGGCGAGAAAGGCGAATTCATTGTCGGCCAGAGCGAGGATGACGTGATTGCCCGCGGGATTTTCCGCATCGGTTTCCCCGATCGGCTGGTCTGCCAGATCGTTGACCATGGCGATCACCTGTCCATCGGCGGGCGCCAGAATTTCCCGGCCCCAGCAGTGGTAGTTCTCAAGACGTTGAGGATCGCCGCTGTAGGATCGGCCGTCCTCGCGGACAACGAAATCATAGGCGAAGCGCTGGGCGGGATCGGCGGCATGGTAATTGTCGGCGATATCGTGCCCGCCCCAGAAGACGAACCACTCCCCCTCAAAGGGCAGGCGCAAATCGGTTCCGGTTTGATAATCGAGATAGGCCGAGGGCGCCGCTTGGGGCTGGGGCTGGACGAAAAATCCGGCGATCATGCCCCCGGAATCGAAGGACCATTGCATGACGATGGGCGTGTCGAGCAAAGACCATTCGCCAACGCGCGTATAGACGCCAAAGTCGCCTTCGGCGGTGAATTGCTCGTCCAGGACTGCGGTTTCCTCGCCGAGGTCGGTAACGACCTGCTGGCGGAAGGCCGAAAAATCATCGAGCGAGCCAAGGCCGTCCTGCATTTGCGGTGTCATGTCCTCCCAGATCGGCTCGAGATCGCCGGCAAGGAACGCTTCGGAGCGCTCCCGGCCCATATCGAGCGTGTCGGAATTCTGGGCAATGACGGGCATTGAAAGCGAGGCGAGAAGGGCGGTGGTGAGAGCGCGGTGCATGGGTGAACTCCGTATCAGCGTCTGTCCGATAAGTCCGCATCGGCGCGACGACCTTACGGGCGAGCATGGGCAGTGTGGCGTTTCCAACGCGCCGGACGGGGGAGGGTTTCACGAAATATCGCAGGACTTATCCCCGCGTCACGCATCCCGGTTAGGTTTGTGGCACGGTGAGATTACTGCGGACGCGATCATGTTTGGTCGCACTCGAGAGCAGCGGCCCCTCCACGGTGCTCTGGGGCGCGGGGTCTCACCGGACCTTTTTCACGACAGCGATGGATCGGGCAATGAGCGGAACGGTGGAGCCGGACTGGGATGCCGTGCGGGCGGAGTATGAGGACACCGACACGCCCATAGTCCAGATCGCTGCCGCCCACGGGCTGACGCTCAACCGGCTCAACACAAGACGCCGCAAGGAGCACTGGGTGCTGCGCAAGCCCGGAGTGGGCCGGCAGCGGCGCCAGAGCCTTCTGGCCCGCATGCTCGGGCTGATCGAGGCCCAGATCACCCAACTCGAACGCAAACTTTTAGAGGAACCCATGAGTGCAACCGAAATGCGCATGCTTGAATCCATGACCAAGGCGCTCGACAAGATCACGGCGCTGGAAGCGGCGGAAAAGAAAGTGGTGAAAAAGCGGGTGCGCATGGACCCCGAACTCGAAGCCATTCGCGAGCGCCTGGTCGACCGGATTTCAAAGCTTGAAACCGAAGATTGATCTGCCGCCTCTGACCAGGGCGCGCAAGGCCGAGATGATGCGGCGCGCGCAGGTACTCGAAGCCTCCGATCTCGAAAATTTCAAGATCTGCTGGGACCTTTGGGGCCACCCGATGCAACGGGCGCCGGAGGGCGATTGGACGACCTGGCTCATGCTCGGTGGGCGCGGCGCGGGCAAGACGCGGGCCGGGGCCGAATGGGTGCGCGAACTGGTTTCGGGCAGGCGTCCGGTTTCGCCCATCGCGTTGGTGGGCGAAACCATGCACGAGGCGCGCGCCATTATGGTGGAAGGGGTTTCGGGGATCGTTTCGGTGTACCCGGTGTCCGAGCGGCCAAGGCTGGACAAGGCGCGCGGAATTGTCGTCTGGCCCAATGGGGCGGAAGCCTGGTTGATGCCGGCCAACGATCCCGAACGGTTTCGCGGACCGCAATTTGCCGCTGCATGGTGCGACGAGCTGGCCAAATGGCCCAAGGCGGAGGCGGCATGGGACATGCTGCAATTCGGGCTGCGGATCGGCACGCGGCCACGCCAGTTGGTGACCACGACGCCCAAACCGACACGGCTTTTAAAACGCCTGATGACGGACCCCAATACGGTAGTGACGCGAATGAAAACGAAGGCCAACCGGGACAATCTGGCGCCGGCGTTTCTCGAAGCGATCGTGGCGCGATACAATGAAACGGTGCTCGGACGGCAGGAACTCGATGGCGAGATGGTCGAGGAGGTGCCCGGTGCGCTGTGGAACCGCAGCCAGATCGAAGCGGGGCGGATTGCCGATGTGCCGGGGTTGACCCGGATCGTGGTGGCGGTCGATCCGCCAGTGACCGGGGGCAAGAATTCGGACGCCTGCGGGATCATCGTTGCAGGCCGATCCGGGCAGAATGCGGTGGTTTTGGCCGACCGGACGGTGCAGGGCGTGACCCCTGTCGGCTGGGCGCGCGTGGCGATTGCCGCGTTTCACGAGTTCGATGCCGATACGATCCTGGCAGAGGTGAACCAGGGCGGCGATCTGGTGAAAAATCTCATGCAGCAGGTCGATGCCAGCGTGCCGGTGCGCGAAGCGCGGGCCAATCGCGGCAAATGGGTGCGCGCCGAACCGGTCGCCGCGCTTTATGCGCAGGGGCGGGTCAAACATGCGGGCATGTTTGCCGAGCTCGAGGACGAATTGTGCGCCTTCGGGCCGGACGGTCTGGCCGAGGGCCATTCGCCCGACCGGCTCGATGCGCTGGTGTGGGCGGTGACCGAATTGCTGCTGCGCGATGGGCCGGTGCCAAGGGTGCGGGTTTGATTTTTTTGGGACTTATCCCCGCGTCACGCTGGTGGGGTAAGGTTCAGCCATGATGGAGATGCTGCGGCGATCTCCAGCAACAATCAAAAAGGATGGGACGATGGCCGATTGGCTGGGGCGCCTTGTGGGCGGGCGATCGCGTGCGGGTGATGAACACAAATCGGCGGCGCCGCAGACGCTGTTTCAGCTGGCGCCGCTGGGGATTGGCGGGAGCGGCAAGAAGGGATTTGCGGCGCTGGCCAATGAGGGGTTCGCGAAAAACCCCATTGTCTATCGCTGTGTGCGCATGGTGGCGGAAAACGCGGCAAGGGTGCCGCTCGAGGTGCGCGATGGCGACAAGGTGCTGAGCGAGCATCCGCTGCTTGCCCTGCTCGGACGCCCCAATCCGCGCCAGGACGGCAAGGCGCTGCTCGAAAGCGTCTTTTCCTATCTGCAACTGGCCGGAAATGCCTATCTCGACGCGGCGATCGTCGAGGGGCAGGTCAAGGGGCTTTACGGATTGCGGCCCGACCGCATGGCGGTGATTGCGGGCAAGGATGGCTGGCCGATCGGCTATGCCTATACGGCGGGTGGGCGGACCCACAAGCTGATGCTCGATACCGGGCCAGTGGGGCGGGTTTTGCATCTTACCCTGTTCGATCCGCTCGACGATCATTACGGGCAGGCGCCGTTGCAGGTGGCACAGGGGAGCCTTGAGACGCACAACGCGGCGACCGCCTGGAACCGGGCCTTGCTGGAAAACGCGGCGCGGCCTTCGGGGGCGCTGGTTTACAACGCGGCGGCGGGCAATCTGACCGAGGATCAGTACCAAAGGCTCAAATCCGAGCTCGAGGAGGGGTTTGCCGGGGCGATCAACGCCGGGCGGCCCATGGTGCTCGAAGGCGGCCTGGACTGGAAGGCCATGGCGCTGACCCCGGCGGAAATGGACTTTCTCGACGCCAAGAACGCGGCGGCGCGCGAGATCGCGCTGGCCTTCGGCGTGCCGCCCATGCTGCTGGGGATTCCGGGGGACAACACTTACGCGAACTACGCCGAGGCCAGCCGGGCGCTCTGGCGGCAGACGGTCATTCCGCTGGTGCGGGCGGTTGTGGGATCGCTGACCCATTGGCTCGCGCCGGGGTTCGGCGGGGTGGAACTGGTGCCCGATTTCGACGGCATCGAGGCGCTGGCCGCCGATCGGGCGATGGACTGGGAGCGGGTGGGGAATGCGTCGTTCTTGAGCGATGCGGAGAAGCGGGAGCTGTTGGGGTTCGGGGCGAAGGCCTAGACGCCAGAAAGGGACGGAAATGGACGCGATCATTTCGACGGTGCTCGCCAAGGGGGATCTGGCGCATGTGGCGCTGTTTTTGTGGGCGGGCGGGGCGAGCGTGGCGGTGTTTACGCTGCTCAAGGAGCTTTCGGCGGCCAATCGGCGCTTCAACACCTTCGTGACCGAAATCGCCCACCTCAACAAACTGTTCAGGGACAAGGACTGATGGGGACAAAAAAGACCGCAAAGAGCAATCCGGGAGAAGCCACGCAGGTGTTTCGCCAGTTTGCCTGGAACCTGGCGGGATCGCTGGCCAAACGGCCGACCAAATCGGCAAGAGGCAAGCCGGAGAGCGCCAGATGAGCGTTGCGATTGACGCCGATGGGCGGTTTTCGGGCTACGCCTCGGTGTTCGGGCGGCTCGACGGGGGCGGGGATATCGTGATGCCTGGCGCGTTTCGCGACACGCTGAAATCGCGCGGCGCGAGCCGGGTGCGGCTGTTGTTTCAGCACGATCCCAAGGAACCCATCGGGCTGTGGGACGAGATTGCCGAGGACGGGTTCGGACTCAAGGTGTCTGGGCGGCTGCTCGAGGGGGTGCCGCGCGCGGCGAGCCTTAGGGCGCTGATCTCACAGCGGGCCATCGACGGGCTTTCCATCGGGTTTCGGGCCGTGCGGGCCACCCGCGAGGGCAGGACGGGGACGCGGCGATTGTGGGCCGTGGATCTTTGGGAAATTTCCATCGTCACCTTTCCGATGATGGAGGCGGCGCGGATTGGCTCCGGGCCGGGCGGCAACGCCAAACTGGCCGCAACGCTTGGCGCGGCGGCGCGACTGATGACGTCGTAGGGCTTTGCGTCTGCTCCAGGAGTCACCCCGGCCATGAGCCGGGGCCCAGTACGCTCAATGCCGGTGAGGACCATGAGCGCGTGAGGATACTGGATCCCGGGTCTTCGCCCGGGATGACAGTGGTGGGGAGGCAGGGCTGCGACCCCAGGCAATATCAACAAGGGAAAACTGATGACCAAATCTATCGAACCGCGCCTTGAGACCAAGGTGGCGGCGCTTCCGGCTGGGGATGTGGATGCCCCGTTCGCCGATTTCATGACCGCATTCGAGGAGTTCAAATCGACCAACGACCAGCGGCTGGGCGAACTGGAAAAACGTGGGTCCGCCGATACGCTGCTCGAAGGCAAGCTTGATCGGCTCAATGCGGTGCTCGACGGGCACAAATCGGCGCTCGACAAGGCGGCGGTGGACAAGGCCCGTCCGGCGCTCGAGGGGGGCCGGGCGGTTGCGAGCGATGAGTACAAGGACGCGTTTTCCGCCTATGTGAAGCGCGGCGAGGAAAAGGCGCTTTCGATCGGCTCGAACCCCGATGGCGGCTATCTGGTGCCCGGGGAAACCGAAACCGAAATCACCAAGCTCCTGACCGCGATTTCGCCCATGCGGGCCATCTGCGGCGTGCGGCAGGTGTCTTCCTCGGTCTATAAAAAGCCCATCACGGTCACGGGGCCTCAGGTGGGCTGGGTCGGGGAGACGGCGGCGCGCACCCAGACCAATTCCCAGGTGATCGACGAGCTGACATTTCCCACGACCGAGCTTTACGCCATGCCGGCGGCGACCCAGGCGTTTCTCGACGATGCGGCGGTCGATGTGGGCCAGTGGATTGCCGAGGAGGTCAATGCCGCCTTCGCCGAGCAGGAAACGACGGCGTTCATTCTCGGCGATGGGGTCAACAAGCCCTCGGGCTTTCTCGACGCCGATACTGTCGATGAGGCGAGCTGGGCCTGGGAAAAGCTGGGTACCATTTCGACGGGGGCGGATGCCGGGTTCGACGCCAATGATCCGGCCGACGCGCTGGTCGATCTGGTCTATGCGCTCAAGGCCGGCTATCGCCAGAACGCGACCTGGCTGAGGCGCCGGACGCGGGCGCGGTGGTGACGGCGGGGTTCCAATTCGACGTGCCGGTGCGGTTCGATACCGACAGGCTCGATGTCGAGATGTCGGGGTTCGACGCGGCCGTTGCGCCCGCCATCCCCCTGATCGAGGTGATTGGCGAATGAGACAGTTTGGCGACGATTTTGCCACCCATATCGCGAGCGGGGCGACAACGCTGTGCTGGTGTTGGCGGATTGAGCGCACCGATGGGGTGACGCTGGGCTTTCCTTGTTCAGCGTCAGCCGCACATTGCCGTTGCCGCCTTCCGCATCGGGGATGGCAGTAAACAGCGCCGCTTCGGAGCGCACGGCCAGCCGGTTGGTCGCGTCGGGCTCCGTTCCGACCCCCAGTCGCGCGTCGCACATATGCTGATAGAGCCGCCCGCGCGGCACGTTCATCGCGTGCTGGCCCGAGCGCAATTCGGCCCGGAACACCCCGTCCTCGCGGGTAATCTCGCCGATTGTATCGGTCCGGATCAGCTCGCGCTGTTCGAGAGCCCGCCAGTTCACCCGCCAGCTTTGAACCCGCGCGCCATCATAGCGGCCCAGCGCAATGTCATCCTCGCTGATCGCCTCGGAATGGAGCACGCCAAGCACCTCGGCGGTCTCGGTCTGCGCGCCGAGCTTTTGCACAATCTCCCCGCCATCGAGCCCATGCGCAGGCGCAAATTCGGTCTCCCCGAACCCCAGCGTCACGTCGTGGTCGGTAAGGCGCGGCCGACAGCGCGACGTTGATCTTCCAGTCGGGCTGGTCTGGGCGAGCTGAGATCGGGCTGGCGGGGGACGATGATTTCACCTTCAAGGTCTCCGATGACGGGGCCGATTTCAAATCTGCGATGCGTTTGGAGGGCGCGACCGGGTTTGTGCGGTTCTCAAGCTTTGCGGGGTGCGCAGTGAGCTTTCCCACGATTGCCGGAGGCGTTCTGGCGGCTGAGAGCGGCTATGTGGTTCCGGCACCTCAAAGCGGGACGACTGACGATATCGATAGCATTGACGGCGGGTTCGATGGCGCCGTGCTGATCGTCACGGGAACGGCGGGCAATGCGCTGACCTTCCGCGACGGGACCGGCAATCTCAAGCTGGGCGGCAACCGGGTTCTCGATGCTTTCGAGGACGCGCTCATGCTGGTGCGGCGCGGCAGCGACTGGATCGAACTTTCGTTTTCCAGCAACGGCTGATTTTCACGGGGCGCGGAAAAGCCCCCTGAGCTTCCTCTTCTCCAGCGTCATCCCGGGCGAAGGCCCGGGACCCAGTGACCGGCAGCCTTGGTGGTTCTGTCTCATACGCAGACTGTACTGGGCCCCGGCTCAAGGCCGGGGTGACGGGCGTGGGTTAGGCGGGGCTTTGTCCAATTTTTGATTCAAAAGGGAGAAGCAATATGCCGGCTTCGCGCTGGACGCTTTGCCTTGCCAAGATTCTGGAGCACGAGGGCGGTTATGCCGACCATCCCTCCGATCCCGGTGGGGCGACCAATATGGGGATCACCCACAAGACGCTCGCCCGATGGCGCGGCATCGATCCGTGGTGGGATCTGCCGAAATCGGAGGTCCGGGCGCTGGAGCGGGCCGAGGCCGCGGCGATCTACAAGGCGCTGTACTGGGAGCGCTGCAAGGCGGGCTCGCTTCCGGTGGGACTGGACCTTGCGGTGTCCGATTATGGTGTCAATTCCGGACCCGATCGGGCGGTGCGGGTGCTGCAGGCGCTGGTGGGCGTGGTGCAGGACGGGTTCGTGGGGCCGCTAACGCTCGCGGCGGTTGGAAAGCGCGACACGCGCGCGCTGATCGAAGCGCTGTGCGACCAGCGCATGGGATTTCTTCAAAGGCTGGCCAATTGGGCCAGTTTCGGGCGCGGCTGGACCAGCCGCGTCAGCGATATTCGGGCCACGGCACTGTCGGCCGTCACGCTGCAACCTCCATCTCAAACCGAAAAGGATATCAACGAGATGACGATTTTCGAGGGCTACAAGACCTATATCGTGGGCGCGCTGATGCTGGTTGTCGGCATCGCCCAGAGCTTTGGCATCGACATTGCCATGTTGGGCGAATATTCGGGGCCGCAGATGGTGATGGAGGCGCTTGCGATCATCTTCCTGCGGCGCGGGCTCAAGACAGAACTTGGCAAA
>NZ_CAXAXY010000008.1:0-56212 GCF_963972885.1 uncultured Pelagibacterium sp.
AATGGGGGGCGTTGATGTCATGTCAGACTTTGCCTTTGGCAGCCGAAAGAATGCGCATATAGCCATTGTATCGCCCACCGGACGATTCGCCATGTCATCGCTCTCGTCATCTTCCGCATTGCGCCCCGCCCCGATCCACCTGCTTCTGGCCTTCGCCAGCGGCGGGCTTTTGACCCTGATGGTCGATTTCAACGGGCTGGTCGGGTTGCATGGCGGGGCGATGTATTCGTCATGGGTCGCCCACGGCACCGGCACGGTGGCCGCGCTGATCTTTCTGGCGCTGTTGCGCCTTGCCCCTCGATCGGGCACGACGACCGAAAAGCCCCATGCCCCCCTGTGGGCCTATCTGGGCGGCGTCTCGGGCGCGTTGACCGTGACGTTGACCTCGACGACCGTCAACACGCCGCTGGCGTTGTCGGGCACGCTTGCTCTGGGACTTGCGGGGCAGGTGCTTTTCTCGCTCGCCGCCGACCGCTGGGGCCTGTTCGGCCTGCCCAAGCGCGTCCCAAGGCTCAAGGATTTCGCAGCCCTTGCATTGATCTTTGCCGGCTCGATGATCATCATTTTCGGACAGGGGTAGGACGATGACCACGGCAATCCTGTTCGCCCTGCTCGCGGGCATTCTGGTTTCGCTCTCGCGGCAACTGAACGGTCGGCTGGCGCTGTCGACCACGGCGCTGATCGCCTCGTACTGGAACCACATCGTCGGCTTTGCGGTGCTCACGGTTTTCGGCCTGATCATTGGCGGCCTTTGGCCCCAAGGCGCCCTGAATGCGCCATGGTACGCCTATCTGGGCGGCACCATCGGGGTGGTTTTCGTTGCCTCGGGCAGCTGGCTCATCGCCCGCATCGGGGCCATCAACACCGCCATGCTGGTCATTGGCGGCCAGATGATTTCCGGCGTGCTGCTCGATCTGGCACGCGGCAACACCGAGAATCTCGCGGCCAGCGCCATCGGGGTTGCCATGATCATTGCCGGAATGGCTCTGACGCAAAAGCGGGATTAGGTCAACCGACGCCTCCCTCTCCACCGCCGTCATCCCGGACTTGATCCGGGATCCAGTAACCGGCAGCGCTGGCGGTTCCGTCGCCGGTGTGGAGTGTACTGGGCCCCGGCTCGGGCCTGTCCCCGCGAAAGCGGGGAGCCGGGGTGACGGAGGGGGTTTTGGAGGAACGGGGCAACTAGGCAAATACCGATTCAACCACCACCATGTGACATTGCCGCTCTGGCGCAGCGGCAAGGATGGGCGTATATCGACCCCGTTCAACCGGAAACCCTCCGCCATGCTCCAGACCCTGCTCGTCCCCGTCGCCGGCCTGATGATCCTTGTCGCCGCCATAAAGGGGCTGCTGCCCAAGGCGAAATGGCGCGAGCGGTTCTATTCGGTGTTTGCCGGGGGCTGGTCCGGTTTCGGCGTGGCGATCTATCATCCGGTCTGGCTGGGGCGTTTTGCGCCCATGGGCTGGGTTCACAATCCCAACATCGTCATGATCTTCGGCTTCGGGCTGTTGGCGCTTGGCGTGTTTGGCGCCTCGATCATGATTGGCGAGCGCTAGTCCTGTCCACAAACACCTGACGCTGGGCCGCATACGCACGTTGGTAGGCCGGCCGCGCCTCTCCGCGCGCGACATAGGCGCAAAGATTGGGAAATTTCTCCAGGATCCCATCCCCCTCGATGCGGCGCAGCACCAGCACCATGAGCAGGTCGGCGGCGCTGAAATCGCCATCGAGCCAGTCCGCATTGCCCAGATGATCTGAAAGCTGTCGCAGCCGGGCACGGGCGCGCTCATCCAGGACCGCCAGCAACTCGGGAAACCACGGCTTTTCGCCCACTGTATAATGGGATTGCTCGCGTTCGATGATCGGCGGCTCCACCGTATTGAGCGCGGCAAACATCCAGGTGATGGCACGCGCGCGGGCGTTGGGTTCGTCCGGCAACAGCCCTTTGTTGTGCCGGGCAAGGTGAAAGACGATGGCTCCGGTTTCAAACAGGGTCAGATCGCCTTCGCGATAGACCGGTATCTGCCCGAAAGGCTGCAGCGCCAGATAGGCCGGCTCTTTCATCGCCTTGAACGAAACGAGTTCTACCGCATAGGGCCGCCCCACTTCCTCCAACGCCCAGCGCACCCGCATGTCGCGCGCAAGCCCCCGTCCGCGATCGGGTGAGCTCTCAAAAGCTGTAATCGTAATGGTCATCGCAATTCTCCCTGGCTCTGTCTTAAAGACGACCCACCGGGCGAGCGTCCGACAACCATGCCCAATTTCATCCCTGCCGTCAGTCCCAAATGCGCCGGACGCCGAGCGCGGCTTCCAGGCAATCATCGATGTGTCGAGGTCTGATAAAGATGACCTGAAATCGTATTTTTCCGACTTTGTGTCAAAAAAACTTGACTCAAACAAAATCCGGTCCTATCGGTGTCCGCACACATCGAAACGCGGGGAAACGCGATGAGCTACAAGCAATGGAATGCACTGATCATGGTGACGAGTGCCCTTGTCATCTCGGCATGGGTGGGCTGGGGACTGGCAAGTGAGGGGCCTCCGGCCGATGCCTCGGCAGGTGCCTGGCAGATGCTCTGGGCCATTCTTTACGTGATCGTCTTCAACGTCGTGGCCTCTATCGTGGTCACCATCGTGGTCAGCATCGTCCAGCGCGAAGAGCTGGTCGACGAAGCCGGGGACGAGCGCGATCTGGCGGTCAATTCCCGCTCCATGCGCAATGGCTACACGGTGCTCTCGGTGGCGACCGCCGGTGTCATCGCCGCGCTGGCGCTCGGCCTGGACACAGTGTTGGTGCCCCATGTGCTGTTTGGTATTTCCATGCTGGCCGGCGGCGTTTTCGCCGCATCCCAGCTCGTTTACTACCGGATCGGATAAACCGGGTGGGCAAGGGAAAACCAAAAATCTCCAACACCATCCGCACCCTGCGTTTCCACGCCGGGGAGATGACCCAGGCCGCGCTGGCCGAAAAAGTCGGCGTGACCCGCCAGACCGTGGTGGCCATCGAACAGGGGCGTTATTCGCCCTCTCTCGAAGTCGCCTTTCGCATCGCGCGTGCCTTTGGCGTGCCGCTTGAAGAAGCGTTTCAATATGACGAGGATACAAAGTGACCCAGCCTGTACCCGCAGCAACAATGAAAGCCGCCTGGATCGAGCGCTACGGCCCGCCCGAAGTCATCACCGTGCGCGAAACCGCAATGCCGGTGATGGGCCCCCATGACGTCCTGATCCGCATGCGCGCCTCGACAGTCACCCTGCCCGATTGCGCCTTTCGGGCCGCCGACCCATTTATCGTGCGGTTTTTCGCGGGCTTGCTGCGCCCTAAGGCGCCCATTCCGGGCGGCGCCGTGGCCGGCGAAATTGCGGCGGTGGGCGAAAACGTCACCCGGTTTGCACCCGGAGATCGCGTGTTCGGCACAACCGATCCGCTGCCCTCCGCCATGGCCCAATACGTGGCGCTGTCCGAAGACGCCCCTCTTGCGTTGATGCCTGACGCGCTCGATTTCGGCGAGGCGGCGGGCCTCACCTACAGCTTTTTGACCGCCATGCCGTTTCTGCGCGACGAGGCAAAGCTGCAGCCGGGCCAATCGATCCTGATCAATGGGGCGGCGAGCAGCATCGGCACCGTGGCCGTGCAACTGGCCCGCCATATGGGTGCGCGGATCACCGCCGTGTGCAGCGCACGCAACGCCGATCTGGTCTCGAGCCTCGGCGCCGATACGATCATCGACCGTCACACATCCGATTTCACCAGCGTCAGCGCCGCCTATGACGTGATCTTCGATGTGGTGGGCAAAAGCAGCTATTTGGCATGCAAGAAGGCCCTGAAACCGCACGGCATCTATCTCACGACCACGCCGTCATTTGCCATCCTGTGGGCCATGATACGCGGCAAGGACGCACAGGGCAGACGCGGCAAGCTGGCAACCACGGGCCTGCGGCCTCTGCCCGACAAGGCAAAGGACATGCTTGTGCTGAGCGAGATGGTGGCAGAGGGCAAACTTCGCGGCGTCATCGACCGCGTCATGCCGCTCGAGGCCATCGCCGAGGCGCACCGCTACGTCGAGAAGGAGACCAAGGCGGGGGACGTGATTATCGAGATGCCGCGATAGCACTCACCCCGCCATTGTGGTCGACCGGTGGGCCCATCCCGTCGTGCGCTTTTCGATCCACGCCATCAGCGCGTACATGATGATGCCCTCGACAGCCAGCATGACCAGCCCGGCAAAGACCAGCGGCACGTTGAACTGGGATTGGGCCGAACTCATCATGAACCCAAGCCCGGAATTGGCTGCAACGGTTTCGGAAATCACCGAACCCACAAAGGCCAGCGTGATCGCCACTTTGAGCGAGCCGAAGAAATAGGGCATCGAGCGCGGGATGCCGACCTTGAGCATGATGTCCATCTTTTTGGCGCCCAGCGCGCGCAGCACGTCCTCGGTTTCCGGCTCGATGGTGGCGAGCCCCGTCGCAACGTTCACGACGATGGGGAAAAAGGCGATGAGGAAGGCCGTCAAAACGGCCGGCACGGTGCCGATGCCGAACCAGATGACCAGAATGGGCACCAGCGCCACCTTGGGAATGGCGTTGAATCCCACCATGATCGGGTAGAGCCCGGCATAGATGGTCCGCGACCAGCCGATCAAGAGCCCCAGCGCCAGCCCGCCGACCACAGCAAGGATGAAGCCCAGCGTTGTGGTATAGAGCGTCTGGATCGAATGGCGCTGGATGGCTGGCCAATACTGGACAATCGCCTCGAAAATCCGCGTCGGCGCCGGGAACACGGTATGAGGCAACCCTGAAAGCCGCACACCGATTTCCCAGATGACAAACAGGGCGACCGTATAGATCCACGGCATCCAGGGCAGCCAGTTGAACGGCTTTTTGGCGATCGGCTTGCTGACGGTGACGGCGGGTGCGGGTGTATCGGTCATGCCACGGCCCTCGCTTCGGCGATTTCGGCCCGCAGCGCATGGACCATGTCGTTGAAGCCCGGTTCGTACATCACGTCCAGTTCGCGCGGGCGGGGGAACGGCACGGTGTGCACGTTGACCACCCGCCCCGGGCGCGCACTCATCACATGGATGGTATCGGCCAGAAACGCCGCTTCGCGCAAATCGTGGGTGACAAGGACAATGGTGACGCCCTGCGCGGCGTGCAAATCGCGGATCACCTGCCAGAGTTCCTCGCGGGTGAACGCGTCAAGCGCACCGAACGGCTCGTCCAGCATCAACAAATCGGGTTCATGGATCAGCGCACGGCACAGATTGGCCCGCTGCTGCATGCCGCCCGAAAGCTGCCAGGGAAATTTCGAACCGAAGCCTTTCAGCCCCACCGTTTCGAGCAGCGCCTCGGCCTTGGCGACATATTCGGCCTTGTGCCGGCGCAGGCGATGGCGGTGCTTTTCGACGATCTCGAGGGGCAGCAGAATGTTATCGAGCGTGGTGCGCCAGGGCAGCATCGTTGGGTTCTGGAACGCCATGCCGACAATGGAGACCGGCTTGGTGACGTAGCTGCCCGCCACCGTCACCACTCCGGTCTGCGGGATATGCAGGCCCGTGACCAGCTTCATCAGTGTCGATTTCCCGCACCCCGACGGCCCGACCACGGCCGCGAACTCGCCCTTGGCGACGCTCATGTCGAGCCCCGAGACGGCCAGCGTGCCCTCCGGCCCGCCATAGCGCATGTCGACATTTTCGATTTCAACGAGCGGTTTGCTCATGGTCTACCCCCTCTGCTGGCCGGGCTCACAACAAGCCCGGCCAAAGCGTGATCAGTCGAACATGCGCTCTTCGGCGGGCGGCAGGAAGCTGTCGTCGAAGACGTCCGCTGCCGAGATGTCGGACGAGATGCCGATCGAAGTGCCGAGCTGTTCGATTGACGCATCAAGACGGTCCATATCCACGCCGCCGAACCCGTTCTCCTGAACGTAGGGCGTATTGATGTTCATCTCATTGGCCATTTCCAGCCGCTCGGTCTCGATATCGATGTCGAGAATGTCATTGGCCGCAACCACCGCCGCAGCGCCCGCTGCCGGATCGGCCACCGCATCGGCAAAGCCCTTGGCCAGGGCGCGCAGCATGGCTTCGACCACTTCGGGATTTTCGGCGGCGAAATCGGTGTTGACCAGAATGGCGTTGCCGTACAGCTCGAGCCCGTGATCGGCCATCATGATCGGCACGATGTCCTCGTCGGGTACCCCTTGCGCCTTGAGGTTGAGGATCACCGAGAAAGCGAACCCGAACACCGCATCGACGTCACCCTGCGCCAGCATCGGCTCACGCACCGGGAAGCCGATGGATTCGATGGTGATATCGGACGTGTCGATCCCCGAGGCCTCAACGAAGGCCGGCCACTGGGCGAACGCCCCATCGGGCGGCGGTGCGCCCAGCGTCTTGCCTTCGAGCGATGCAGGATCTTCGGTGATGCCGAGCGAAGAGCGCCCCACGACCGAGAAGGTCGGGGTTTCATAGACCATCATAACCGCCTTGATCGGCTGGCTGGCGTCCTCGTCGAGGAACTTGATGAGCGAATTGATATCGCCAAAGCCCATGTCATAGGCACCCGTTGCGACGCGCGGGATGACTTCGACCGAGCCATTGCCGACATCGAAGGTCACATCGAGCCCTTCTTCTTCGAAATAGCCATTGTCGCGGGCCAGCATAAAGCCGGCGGCGGGACCTTCGATGCGCCAGTCGAGCGTAAAGCGGACCGGCGTCAGGTCCTGGCCCATGGCCGGCACGGCAAGGCCTGCGCCCAGAACGAGCGACCCTGCAGCCAGCGTGAACAGTCTGCGATCAAGCATGATGATATTACCCCTTGGTTTTGCCGGGGTTGATACAAGCGCGGCGATTTTTGACTGTAAAGTAAAAAATGCCGATTTCGCAGCCATCGGCCGCTATTGCCTATTCAATGTGCGCCCTGCACCCGGCTCTGGCACATTCCGTATGCAACAGGGCGATCAAAGCGGAAGCCCGGCCGGCGCCTTGACTTCCCTGATGCTCAAATTCGAATGAATCCGCGCAACCCCGGGCAGTCGGGCCACGAGATCGCGGTGCAATCGCTCGAAGGCGGCGGCATCCTCGCAGACCACGCGCAGGATGTAGTCGGACTGGCCGGCCATCAGATGGCATTCGAGGATTTCGGGAATGTCGCTCACCGCCTTTTCGAACGCTTCGAAAGTCTTTTCCGACTGGCTGGTGAGCGACAACTCGATGAAAAACTGCATCGAAAGCCCGAGCTTTCCCCGGTTCAGGACGGCGCGATAGCCGGCGATAAATCCACGCTCCTCAAGCGCCTTGAGGCGTCGATGACAGGCCGATGCGGAAAGCCCGATCCGGTCGCCGAGTTCGCTCATCGACAGCGCTGAATCCTTCTGGATGGCGCGCAGGATCTTGCGATCGATCTCATCGATGGGCAATTTCATCACGCGTTTCCCCTACATGGCGCAACAGCATCCCGCCCGTTTAAAGAATTGCAGGTCAATCTGCAATGTCACTGTGCTTTAGCCGCGTTACACTGTTGTCTTCACAAGGAGAGGGAGATCGACATGCGTATCGGCGTGCCGAGAGAAATCAAGAACCATGAATATCGGGTCGGCCTGACCCCTGAAAGCGCTGCCGAACTTGTCGCTGCAGGCCATGACATCCTGATCGAAACCGGTGCCGGCGCCGGGATCGGCGCGGCCGACGCCGCCTATGAGGCCGCCGGCGCCAAAATCGCCCCCGATGCGGGCGCGGTCTTTGCCAAAAGCGAAATGATCGTCAAGGTCAAGGAGCCACAGGCCGCAGAGCGCGCCATGCTCTCGGACGGCCAGATCCTTTTCACCTATCTCCACCTTGCCCCCGACCCTGAACAGACCGCCGATCTGGTGAAGTCGGG
Source organism: uncultured Pelagibacterium sp. (assembly GCF_963972885.1). Taxonomy (NCBI): domain Bacteria; kingdom Pseudomonadati; phylum Pseudomonadota; class Alphaproteobacteria; order Hyphomicrobiales; family Devosiaceae; genus Pelagibacterium; species uncultured Pelagibacterium sp. The sequence goes on from NZ_CAXAXY010000008.1 coordinate 7,882, forward strand.
CGCCATCTGCATCGCCTATGAAACGGTGACAGACCCGACCGGCGGGCTGCCACTGCTTCGGCCCATGAGCCAGGTGGCCGGCCGCATGTCCATTCAGGCCGGCGCAACAGCGCTGGAAAAATCCCATGGCGGACGCGGCGTTCTTTTGGGCGGCGTGCCCGGCGTCCATCCAGCCAAGGTGGCCGTGCTCGGCGGCGGCGTCGTGGGCTTTCATGCGGCGCAGATGGCCGTCGGCATGCACGCCGACGTGACAGTTTTGGACAAGAGCCCCGCAGCGCTCGAGCGGCTGTCCAACCATTTCGGCGCCTCGGCCCGCGTGCTCTATTCCAACCGCGCCGCGGTCGCCACCGCCATTGGCGAGGCCGATCTGGTGATCGGGGCCGTGCTGGTGCCCGGCGCCGCGGCGCCGAAACTGGTGACACGCGACATGCTGGCCACCATGCAGCCCGGCGCGGTGCTGGTCGATGTGGCCATCGATCAGGGCGGGTGTTTTGAGACCTCAAAGCCCACAACCCACGCCGCCCCGACCTATGTGGTCGACGACATCGTCCACTATTGCGTGGCCAACATGCCCGGCGGGGTCGCCCGCACATCGACCTACGCGCTCAACAACGTCACCCTGCCCTTCGCTCTGGCGCTGGCCAACAAGGGCTGGAAAAGAGCGCTGGCCGAGGATGGCCATTTGCGCAATGGGCTGAATGTGGCCCATGGCGCCATAACATGCGAGCCCGTGGCCGAAGTCCTCGGCTATGATTATCTGCCGGCCGAAAAGGCACTGGCAATGTAATCGGCCTGAAAGATCAGTCGGCGATTTCGGGCGTTTCGATATAGACCACAAGCCCCTGATCGTCCGTCCAGCGGGCCGAAACGATGCTTTCGGGCTCGATTTCCATGTGATCGAGCCCGTCCCACACCCCTTCTATCGTGTTGAGGCGGGCCAGCAGCGCGTCCGAACCGTCATAGCCGCAGACATTGACATCGACCCTTTGAATATAGGCCAGCGTTTCGCTGGACTCCTCCTCCAAAAAGGCCTTCAGCTGTGCTGCAAAGGCTGCGCTATCGGTGCAGTTTTCGCCATTGGCATCGGCTTCAGGCAACACCGCAGCGCCGGGCGTAGCGGCAACCTCGTCCTTCACCGCGGCTTTCTCGACGGCTTCTTGTGTCTGACCATCCGAACCGAGCGACACACCACCGCCAATGGTGGGTGCGCTGTCGTCCGGCCCCAGTGTCGCCTCACCGTCTGCCTCGATCCCGACGCCGTCGGGGCCCACCTCGATCGTAAGGCCGCCATCAATGTTGCGCTCGGTTTCGATGCCGAGCAATCCCGAGCCGGTCGACCCTGAATTGCCGCCGTCCAACTCGATCCTCTGCCCGAAGGCCGGAGCGGTGAAGATCAGCACAGCGACGGCCAGGACAATGGTTCGTTCCATCTTTGACTCCCCGGAAAAGAAAAAGGGGCGCCGCGCCGAAACGCTGCGCCCCGACTGGCCCTAACGGCAGGTATCAGTCCTGCTGGTAGGTGTAGATGGTCAAAGAGCCATCATTGTGGTTCTCGAGAGCGACGACATCTGACACATCGATGTCGTTGTTCGACAGCGCATCCGACAGAGCCGAATTTCCGCTGATCTCGTTCTGGAGATCGGAGATGTTGGTGTCGTTGCCCGAAAGGGCGTCGTTAAGCCCGGTGAGGTCGAAATCGTTGAACGCCTCGCCGACATCGACGAACGAGACTTCGCTGACATCGGAAACATCGGAAACATCGCCATTGCCCGCGGAGATCGCGTTCAACAGATCCGAGAACGTCCCGATGCTGCCAACCGAGGTGTCACCACCGGTCACATCGCCACCGGTTACGTCATCGACTGCATCGACATCGCCGCCGGTCACCGAACCGGATACATCGTCGACCGTATCGGACACACCCAGATCATTGGTCACATTGCCCGTGACATCGTCCACGGCATCAACCGTGCTGTCGACGGTGGAATCGACGGTATCGGTCACGCCGTCGAGGATCGAGGTGTTGGAGTCATCGGACTCCGAATTCTGCGCAACGGCAGCCGACGTCAGAAGGGCCGCACCGGCAACACCGGCGAGAAGGGTCTTGGCAAGAGCATTCATTGTTCAGTCTCCTTTTTCAAAAAGAGCACAGCCATTTGGCCGGCTCTCCATGACCGTCTGTAGCGATCGGGAGAAGTAACGGAGGCCGCTCAACTAAAGTTTCCGATTTTTATTATATTTTTCAATGAGTTAAATTGTTTAAACGCCGTTTGCGCGATCGCCGTTCGGGCAATCGCGTCCTGGCTGTTGATGACAAGCTCTATTGAGAAAGATCGTAAGTGCGTCGGAGACGCGGGGGTGAATCGTGGAACTCGTCGCCCATTCACAACCCCGCGCCGGGTTTATTGTTCCATCACGATCGGCGCCGGCAATCGGCCGGGGAAACACTGAATGAGGTGATCACGGTTGCCCGTTGGTGTGCGCCAGAATGACCACGCTGCGCGGCGGCAGTTTGAGACTGGCATTCTCGATCGTAATCCGGGTATCGATGGCCGAGACCAGCGCCACTTCGAAACGGAGCCCCTGCTCGGGTGGCAGAGCGACCTCGATTTCCTCGCGCAGCCTGTTGAACCAGACGAGAAGGACCTCGCCCTCTTCGTGGAGGAACATGCCCAGGACCCCGGAATCGGCGCGGTTCCAATCCTTGTCAGTCATTTCAGCACCGTCGGGGCGAACCCACATGACATCCTTGAACCCGTCGGTTTTTTCCCCGGTCAGGAATTTGTCGCTCCTGAAGGCCGGATGGTTGCGACGCATTTCGGACAGGCTGGCAACGAAGTTGACAAGGTCTCCATCGGCATTTTCCCAGTCCAGCCAGGTGATCTCGTTGTCCTGTGCGTAGGCGTTGTTGTTGCCGCCCTGGGTGCGGCCGAACTCGTCGCCGGCCGTTAGCATGAGTGAGCCATGGGAGACGAAAAGCGTGGCCAGCAGAGCCCTTACGTCATTGCGGCGGGCGGTATTTATCGCCTCGTCATCGGTCTCGCCCTCGGCGCCGTTGTTCCATGAGTAGTTGGCGTTGTGCCCGTCGCGGTTGTCCTCGCCATTGGCGTCATTGTGCTTGTTTTCATACGAAACCAGATCGCCAAGCGTGAACCCGTCATGGGCGGCAAGGAAATTGACGCTGGCCGAAGGCTTGCGCCCGTCATGGTTGAACTGGTCGGCCGATCCGGCGACCTTGCCGGCGAGCGCTCCGATCATATGGTCCTCGCCGCGCCAGAATTTCCGCACCGTGTCGCGGTACTGGTCGTTCCATTCAATGAACGGTTCGCCGAACTGGCCGACGTGATAGCCGCCCGGCCCCGGATCCCACGGCTCGGCGATCAACAGGCAATCTTTCAAAATGTCGTCGGTCCTGATGCGCTCGAGCAGTTCGGCATCGCGCGAGAACCCGTCCAGCGAGCGCCCCAGAACCGTCGCCAGATCGAACCGGAAGCCGGCGATCCCGAATTCGGTCACCCAATAGCGCAAACTGTCGATCACCAGATCCTGCACCGCCGGATGATCGCAGCGCAGCGTGTTGCCGGTGCCCGCATCATTGACCAGTGCCATTGCGCCATCCGCCTCCACATGGCGGTAATAGGTCAGCGCATCGAGCCCCTTCATCGAAATGACCGGCCCCTGGGAATCCCCTTCGCCGGTGTGGTTGTAGACCACATCGAGCACCACCCGGATCCCCGCCTCGCGATAGGTCTCGACCATATGGCGCAGCGATTGCGGCCCGCGCGGAATGATCCGCGGATCGGTGGCGAAATAGGTGATGGGGTTGTAGCCCCACACGTTGGTCAGGCCCAGCGAGGGCAGATGCCCGTCATCGATCCACCCGGCAATCGGCATCAACTCGACAACATCGACGCCGAGATGCTTGAGATGGTCGATGACATAGTCCGTCGTCATCCCCGCCAGCGTTCCCCGCAGCGGTCCCTGCACCGAAGGATGGCGCATGGTGAAGGGGCGAACGTTGAGTTCGTAAATGAAATTGGGCCGTGCGGGATCCGGCTCGAAATCGGTTTCGACAACCGGCCCCTGCACCAGCGCCTTGGGCACCAGGGGCGCGGTATCGACCGATTCATCACGCGCCAGCCGCAGTTTCGGGCTGCGCACGAACGTCCTGTCGATGCGCCGTGCGTAAGGGTCGACCAAGAGCTTGTTGGGATCGAAATAATAGCCCTGCGCCGGATCGTATTTTCCATCGGCCCGCAGGCCGTAGCTGGCGTTTGCCCCGATCCCATCGATATGAACCGACCAGCGATTGCCATCGCCCCGGCTCATCTCGACCCGGTCGGTCTCCTCGTCCTGATCGTCGAACAGGCACACCCAGATCGCTTCGGCGGTCTCCGAATAAACCCCGAAATCCACACCGGTATCGGTCACCGTCGCACCGAGAGGGGCGGGTGAAGCAGGCTGCTTGTCTGATGACATTGAGGGACTTTCCGTCAGGTTATGACCGTTGGAGCATCGCGGCCGGTCCGGGCCTTGATCTCGGCGACAGCATCGGCCAGTGCGATCAGGTCGGCAAGTGCCTCCTGGGTATCCCTGTCATGCATGCCGTCGCCGGGCTCGAACCGCTCGATGTAAACCCGTAAAGTCGCGCCGACCGTTCCGGTTCCCGAGAGCCGGAACACCATGCGCGAACCGTCATCGAACCCGATGCGCAACCCTTGCCCCGTGGCGGTCGAGCCGTCCACCGGGTCGTTGTAGGAAAAATCATCGGCAAGGATCACCTTGCGCCCGTCCAGCCCGTTGGCGAGCAGGCCCGGAAGCTTGGTGCGCAGATCGGTCATCAACGCCCTGGCGTCATCGGCATCGACCTCTTCGTAATCGTGCCGCGAATAATAATTGCGCCCGTATGTGGCCCAATGCTCGCGAACGATTTCATCGACGCTCTGCTTGCGCGCCGCCAAAATGTTGAGCCACAGCAGGACGGCCCACAGCCCGTCCTTTTCGCGCACATGGTCCGATCCGGTCCCCGCGCTTTCCTCGCCACAGATCGTGACCTGCCCCGAATCCAGCAGATTGCCGAAGAACTTCCAGCCCGTGGGCGTCTCGTAGAGCGCGATCCCCAGCCGCTGGGCCACCCGATCCGCCGCCGCGCTGGTCGGCATCGAGCGGGCGATCCCGGCCAGCCCCTTGGCATAACCGGGCGCCAGATGGGCGTTGGCGGCCAGCAGCGCCAGCGAATCCGAGGGGGTGACGAACCGGTTTTTCCCGATGATCAGGTTGCGATCCCCATCGCCATCCGACGCCGCGCCGAAATCGGGTGCGTCCGGGCTCATCATCAGATCGTAGAGGTCTTTGGCATGAACCAGATTGGGATCGGGATGCCCGCCGCCGAAATCGGGCAGCGGGTTTCCATTGACCACGGTGCCTTCGGGAGCACCAAGGCGTCCTTCGATGATCGCCCTGGCATACGGGCCGGTCACCGCGTGCATGGCGTCGAACCGCATGGTGAACCCTTGCGCAAACATCGCCGCGATGGCGTCGAAATCGAACAGGGTTTCCATCAGGGCCGCATAGTCGGCCACCGGATCGATGACCTCCACGCTCATGCCCGCCACATCGTGCACCCCGATCTGGCCCAGATCGACATCGGGCGTGTCGACGCTCTTGTACTGGGTGATCTCCATGGACCGCGCAAAGACCGCATCGGTGATCTTTTCAGCCGCCGGGCCGCCATTGGACGCATTGTACTTTATGCCGAAATCGCCATCCGGGCCGCCCGGATTGTGGCTGGCCGACAGAACGATTCCGCCAAACGCCCCGTAATGGCGGATGATGTGGGAGGCCGCCGGGGTTGACAAGATGCCCCCCTGGCCGACCATCACCTTGCCGAACCCGTTGGCCGCCGCCATGCGGATGGCAATCTGGATGACACTGTCGTTGAAATAGCGGCCGTCGCCCCCGATCACCAGTGTCTGGCCCTGGCGGCCCGGCAGGCTGTCGAACAGCGACTGGATGAAATTTTCCACGTAATTGGGCTGCTGGAAATGCGTGACCCGCTTGCGCAGTCCCGACGTTCCCGGCTTCTGATCGGAAAATGGCGTTGTGGCGACAGTCCGGATGCTCACTGGGCTTCCCCCAAAATCTTCTGATAGAGCCCGGCATATTTGCCGGCGCTGTTGGTCCAGGAAACATCGGTCTTCATGCCCTTGCGTTGCATGCGCGACCAGATGTCGGGACGTTGATAGAGCGAGACGGTGCGCGAAATCGCTTCGCCCAGCGCCGGCCCATCGACCGGGGAGAACTGGACGCCTGTTGCAACCCCGGCTTCCACCGCCGCCTCATTGGCGTCGATCACCGTATCGGCCAGCCCACCCACACGGCTGACCAGCGGCACCGCGCCATAGCGCAGACCATAAAGCTGGGTCAGCCCGCACGGCTCGAACCGCGAGGGCACCATGAGCACATCGGCGCCCCCCTGCATGAGGTGGGACAGCGCCTCGTCATAGCCGCGCACGAACCCCACCCTCCCCGGGTGGCGCTCCGCCGCATCGCTCATGGCCGCCTCGAGCTGGATGTCGCCCGACCCGAGCACCGCAAGCGAGCCGCCCAACGAGACCAGCCAGTCGACATTTTCCGCAACGATGTCGATGCCCTTCTGCCAGGTCAGCCGCGAGACCAGTCCGAACAGCGGCCCCGTGTCCGCTTCAATCCCGAACCGTTCGGCCAGCGCCGCGCGGTTGGTGGTCCGCGCCTTGGTGTTGGCCGCACCGTAATGGGCAGCCAGTTCGGGGTCGGTCTGGGGGTTCCAGGCCGTTGCGTCGATACCGTTGAGGATGCCGTAAAGATCGTGCCCGCGCTCGTTGAGCAGGCCCTCGAGCCCCATGCCATATTCGGGCGTGCGGATTTCGCGCGCATAGGTGGGGCTGACGGTGGTTATGGCATGGGCACAGCGCAGCCCGCCCTTCAAGAACCCCACCCCGCCATAATATTCGACCCCCGACATATCGAAGGCCTGGGCGGGCAATCGCAGATGGGGAAAGATGTCGGCGCCGAACTGGCCCTGAAAGGCGATATTGTGGATGGTAAGGATCACCCGCGTTTGTGTATCCCCGCCAAACGCCACATAGGCCGCAGCCATGGCGGCCTGCCAGTCATGGGCGTGGATAATGGCCGGACGGTAGCCCTCCACCAGTCCCTTGGCCAACTCCGCCGCCACCCAGGACAGCGCCGCATACCGCTGCCAGTTGTCGGGCCAGTCGGCGCCGGTCTGATCGACATAGATCCCGCCCGGTCGGTCAAACAGATGTTTGGCATCGAGCACGATCAGATCGAGCCCGGCCACCCGCGCCGCGATCAATTCGGCAGGCCCTCCGAACAGATCGTCAAACGTTGCAACCGTACGCCCCCGCTTGAGGGCCGCCTTGACCTGCGGATAGCCGGGCACAAGCGTGCGCATGGCAATATCGTGCTCGGCCAGCGCCGCCGGCAGCGCCCCGGCCACATCGGCCAGTCCCCCGGTCTTGACCAGCGGGTAGATTTCGGAAGTGACCGAAAGGACGTCCATCATTTCGAGGCAACGAGTCTGTTGATCATGGGCTGGGTAATCAGGGTGACACCGCTTTCGGTGCGGCGGAACCATTTCGCGTCGAACTCGGGGTCTTCGCCGACCACGAGCCCTTCGGGAATTTCCACCCGCGCATCGACCACCACCTTGTTGAGGCGCACACCGCGCCCGATGGTGCATTGGGGCAGGACAACAGCTTCGTTGAGCTCGGAATAGGAATTGACCCGCGCGCCCGTCGCCAGCAGCGTGCGCCGCAACTGCGCGCCCGAAACGATACAATCGCCCGAAACGAGCGAGGAAATGGCCTGCCCGCGCCGCCCGTCGATATCGTGGACGAACTTGGCCGGCGGGGTGATTTCCGCGTGCGTCCAAATCGGCCATTCCCGGTCGTAGAGATCGAGCTGGGGGGTGATATCGGTGAGATCGATATTGGCTTCCCAATAAGCATCGATCGTCCCCACATCCTTCCAGTAGGATACCTGTTCGTGTTCCGAGCGCACGCAGGAGCGCGGAAACCGGTGCGCCCAGGCGGTGCCATTGGCAACGATATGGGGGATGATGTCCTTGCCGAAATCGCGACTGGAGCCCTCGGTTGCCGCGTCGCGGCGCAACTGGTCCATCAGGAATTTGGTCTCGAACACGTAAATGCCCATCGAGGCGAGCGAGACACCGGGCTTGTCGGGGATCGAGGGCGGATCCTTGGGCTTTTCCATGAACTCGACGATCCGGTCGCGCCCGTCCACATGCATCACCCCGAAGGCCGAAGCTTCCCGCGAGGGCACTTCGAGACACCCCACGGTCACATCCGCCCCCGTGTCCACGTGCTGGCGCAGCATGAGCTCGTAATCCATCTTGTAGACGTGGTCGCCGGCCAGGATAACGATGTATTTGGTGTTGTAGTCGTCGATGATGTCGATGTTCTGATAGACCGCGTCGGCCGTTCCCGCATACCACATGTCCTCGGCCACCCGCTGGCTGGCCGGCAGGATGTCGAAGCTCTCGTTGCGTTCGGTGCGCAAAAAGTTCCAGCCGCGTTGCAGGTGCCGGATCAGGCTGTGCGCCTGATATTGCGTGGCCACCGAAATGCGGCGGATGCCCGAATTGATGGCATTGGACAGCGCAAAATCGATGATGCGCGACTTCCCCCCGAAATAGACCGCCGGCTTGGCGCGCCGGTCGGTCAGTTCCATGAGCCGCGTACCGCGCCCACCCGCCAGCACATAGGCCATGGCATCACGGGCAAGGGGCGCCGGGTTCTTCTTGTCGACCATGATCCTCTCCTTTGTTGCACCTCCGGCTGGTCCCTCTCCGGTGGCGTTTTCCTTTTTTTGCCTATCCCGGCTCAAATTGCAGGATGAGGGTCGACAGCGGCGGCAGAACGATCTCTGCCGTTGCCGGATAACCGAATTCATTGCCTTTGGTTGCGCTGACCACACCCTGATTGCCCGTGTTGGACCCCGCATACCAGCCCGCGTCGGTATTGATGCGCTCGACCCACCGCCCGGCGGCAGGCATGGGCAGGCGGTATTTTTCGCGCGGCACGGGGGTCAGGTTGGTGATGACCACCACAGGCGCCGCATCGGGAGCTTTGCGCACCCAGGCCAGCACCGAATTGGCCTGATCGTTGGCAATGATCCACTCGAACCCTTCGGGCTCGCAATCGCGTCCATGCAGCGCGGGTAGTTCGCGATAGACGGTATTGAGGTCGGAAATCAGCCGCCTTATGCCTTCGTGAGATGGCGCATCGAGCAGCCACCAATCGAGCGCATGGGCCTCGCTCCACTCTTCGCGCTGGGCAAATTCCTGGCCCATGAACAACAGCTTCTTGCCCGGATAACCCCACATGAAGGCATAATAGGCGCGAAGGTTGGCAAACTTCTGCCAGTCGTCGCCCGGCATCTTGGAGAGCAGCGACCCCTTGCCATGCACCACTTCGTCATGGCTCAGCGGCAGCGTGAAATTTTCCGAAAAGGCGTAGAGCAGCCCGAAGGTCAGGTCGTGGTGGTGGAAGCGGCGGTGGATCGGCTCGCGCTGCATGTAGCGCAGCGTGTCGTTCATGAAGCCCATATTCCACTTGAACCCGAACCCCAGACCCTTGGCATAGGTCGGCGCGGTCACCCCCGGCCAGCTCGTCGATTCCTCGGCCACGGTGAAGGTGCCGGGGTGGTGGCCGTAGGTTTCGGCGTTGACGCGCTGGAGAAAGGCGATCGCTTCGATATTCTCGTTGCCGCCCTGACTGTTGGGCACCCACTGGCCCGGCTGGCGCGAATAATCGAGATAGAGCATGGAGGCCACCGCATCGACCCGCAGCCCGTCGATGTGGAACCTTTCCAGCCAGTAGAGCGCATTGTTGGTGAGAAAGCTCGAGACTTCCTTGCGCCCGAAATTGTAGATCGCCGTGTTCCAGTCCGGGTGATAGCCCTGACGCGGATCGGCGTGCTCGTAGAGCGCGGTGCCATCGAACTTGGCCAGCCCGTGCTCGTCGGTCGGGAAATGGGCGGGCACCCAATCGAGAATGATCCCCAGCCCCGCATTGTGCGCCGCATCGACAAACCGGGCAAACCCGGCCGGATCCCCGAACCGCGCGGTGGGCGCATAAAGCCCCGTGGGCTGATAGCCCCAGCTCGGATCATAAGGGTGCTCGGAAATCGGCAGCAACTCGATATGGGTAAAGCCCATATCGGCGGCATAGGGCACCAATTGCTCGGCAAGCTGCTCATAGCTCAAGAACCCGCCATCGGGCCGCTTGCGCCAGGAGCCCAGATGCACCTCGTAAACGCTCATCGGTTCGTGGCGGTAGTCGCGCGATTTGCGCGCTTCCATATACGCCTGGTCGGTCCAGGCGAACGGCGTCGGGTCGGCAACCACCGAAGCGGTTTTTGGCCGCATCTCCGATTGCTGAGCATACGGATCGGCCTTGAGCGGCAGGAGATTGCCCTCCTTGCCGATGATCTCGTATTTGTATTGCGCGCCGGGCGTGACGCCAGGCACGAAAATTTCCCAGATGCCGATCTGGTTGCGCAGCCGCATGGCGTGGCGTCGCCCGTCCCAATCGTTGAACGAGCCGACGACCGAAACGCGCCGCGCATTGGGCGCCCAGACGGCAAAATGGGTGCCCTCCACGCCCTCGAATGTCATGAAGTGGGCGCCCATCTTGTCGAACAGGCGCAGATGGGATCCCTCGCCGATGTAATAGTCGTCCATCGGGCCGAGCACCGGGCCAAACGAATAGGGATCGATCACATCCCACTCGCCCCCGTCATTGCCGGCATGGTACAGTACGGGTTGAAAACGGTCTATGGTCACCGGACCTTCAAAAAAGCCCGCATCGTCCCGTTTTTCAAGCTTTCCCAGGGGCTTGCCATCGAGTGTGCGCACCTCGGCCCATTGGGCGTGAGGCACGAGTGCACGGGCGATCCATTGGCCCTCACTCTCGTGCAGGCCCAAAATCGCGAAAGGGTCGTCGTGCTGTCCACTCACCACCCGGGCGATCTGTTTGGGATCGGCCTGCCATCCGGACTGCTTTTTTGCCAAGTGCTCTACTCCCCCTCTGATGTCGGTGCATCAGTCTGTTTGTTATGAACCCGCCGGGGACCCCCAAGTTCCGGCGTCCCGCAGTCAAATCGTCAGATGTGCGGCGCTCCCCAGATATCGTCGGCATATTCACGGATCGTGCGATCCGAGGAAAACCAGGCCATTCTCGCTGTATTGCGGATCGCCATGGCGTTCCAGACCGTGCGGTCGTTCCAGAACGTATCGACCTTGCGCTGCGCGGCGCAATAGGCGTCGAAATCGCGCGCCACCATGAACCAGTCATGGTCGTAAAGCCCATCCATCAGGGCGCGATAGCGCGCCCGGTCGTCTGGCGAAAACACCCCCGACCCGATCGCTTCGATGACCTCTCGCAACGATTGACTGGATTCGATCAATTCGCGGGGCGGCCTGTTCTGAGCCCGGACGTCATCGACCTCGTCCGAGGTCATTCCGAAAATCACGATGTTTTCAGGACCCAACCGCTCGCGCATCTCGACATTGGCCCCATCCATGGTGCCGATGGTCAAGGCCCCGTTGAGTGCAAACTTCATGTTCCCGGTCCCCGAGGCTTCCATGCCGGCGGTCGAGATCTGTTCGGACAGATCGGCGGCGGGAATGATGGTTTCGGCCAGCGACACGTTGTAATTGGGCAGGAACACCACCTTCAAAAGCCCACGCACGGCGGGGTCGTTGTTGATGACCTTGGCAACGTCGTTGATGAGCTTGATGATGAGCTTGGCGTTCCAGTAACTGGGCGCCGCCTTGCCCGCGAAGACCTTGACCCGCGGCACCCAGCGCTTTTCGGGATGGGCGCGGATCATGTTGTACTGCGCCACCGCTTCCATGATGTTGAGCAATTGGCGCTTGTATTCATGGATACGCTTGATCTGGATATCAAACAGCGCATCGGGCGAGACCGTGACCCCTGCCCGCTCCTTGATGAGCGCCGCAAGGCGTTCCTTGTTGCCGCGCTTGACGGCGGCGAACTGGTCCTGGAATGACTTGTCCTCGGCATGCACGTCGAGCTTGATGAGCTGTTCGATATCGTCCTTGAAATCGGGGCCGATGCGCTCGGAAATCAGCCGGGTCAGCGCCGGATTGCACTGCATCAGCCAGCGGCGTGGCGTGACACCATTGGTCTTGTTGTTGATGCGGTCGGGGTAGAGTTTATGCAGATCGGCAAAAACCGTCTGCTTCATCAATTCGGTATGCAGGGCGGAAACCCCGTTGATCGAATGGGACCCCACAAACGCCAGCTGCCCCATACGCAACCGGCGGCCGCCATTCTCATCGATCAGGGAAATCGCCGCGATCCGGGAGTCGTCGAGCCCTTTTTCGCGCGCTTCCTCGAGCACCATGGCGTTTATGGCATAGGCAATCTGCATCTGGCGCGGCAAGAGCCGCTCGAGCAGCGCCACGGGCCATGTTTCGAGCGCCTCGGGCAACAGCGTGTGGTTGGTGTAGGAGAAAATGCCCTTGGTCAGCTTCCAGGCTTCGTTCCAGCTCAGCCCCTGCACGTCCATCAGGATACGCATCATTTCGGCAATCGAAATCGCCGGATGGGTGTCGTTGAGCTGGATGGCCACCTTGTCGGGCAGCGAACCCAGATCGCCATATTGCTGGAGATGGCGGCGTACGATGTCCTGCAGCGAGGCCGAGGAAAAGAAAAACTCCTGCCGCAGCCGCAATTCCTGACCGGCCGGCGTGGAGTCGGCGGGATAGAGCACGCGGGTGATCGAGACAGCCTTGGCGCTTTCTTCCAGCGCCCCGATATGGTCGCCCGAATTGAAGCGGTCGAGCAGCAGCGGATCGATCGGCTGGGCGCTCCACAGGCGCAGGGTATTCACCCGCGCGCCGCGCCACCCCACGACCGGTGTATCGAAGGCTACCGCATTGAGATGTTCGGCCGGATGCCAGACCTGCCGCACGCTGCCATCGGGCTGGGTGACCGGCTCGACCGATCCGCCGAACCCGATCTCGTAAGCGCTTTCGCGACGCTCGAATTCCCATGGATTGCCGTGTGCAAGCCAGTCTTCGGGCAATTCGACCTGCCAGCCATCGCTCATTTCCTGGCGGAAAAGCCCGTGGACATAGCGGATGCCATAGCCATAGGCGGGCACTTTTATGGTCGACATCGATTCAAGAAAACAGGCGGCCAGACGGCCAAGACCGCCATTGCCGAGCGCCGCGTCGGGCTCGCGCTCGATCAATTCGTCCAGATCGACATTGAACGAGGCCAGCGCCTCGCGTATCGGCTCCATCATGCCAAGATTGGACACGGCGTCACGCATCAGCCGCCCGATCAGAAATTCGAGGCTGAGGTAGTAGACGCGCTTTTGCGATGTCCGCCAGGTATCGCGCGTCGACTCCATCCACTGGTCGATGATCCGGTCGCGTATGGTCAGGATGGTCGCGGTCAGCCAGTCCGTGCGGCGCGCGACAATCGGGTCCTTGCCAACGGCATAGGTCAGCTTTTCGAGGATTTCGTTGCGAAGCGTTTCAGCGTCGCTGGCCCGTGGCTGAGGGGTGGGGGCATCGTAAACGATCGGCTTTTGCGGCATATCGCAACCCATGGTTCATGTCTGTTCCTCCCCTCAGAGACCACGAGTGTTGCACGAGTTCTGGCCGCATTCCAGCACCTTTAGCGTCATGGCGCTCATGCGCTTCCAACATGGTTGAACAAAAAATGCATCGGACACGGAACCGGCGGGCCACAGGCGCGTTTTAGGGGCAGCCGATGGAGGCGCCCCTACCTTCATCGTGCCAAGCCCTGACCCTAAAGAGGATTGCTGCCCGGCGATCCTCTTTTTTTGTGCGATGGCGGAACCATCATCGCCGTCCGGCATTTATTGGGAACGCGGATGCGTTTCCCCCAAGCGCTTTCGCTATCAGAAAGGCCGGGAGCCCCAAAGGCTTCCCGGTCTTTCCTCGTTCGGGGCGGGATTTCAGGATCGCTCGGATCAGGTGATGTGGCTGCCGTCGATGCGCAGGGCATAGTCCACGCGGCTGCCATTGACCGCAAGCTCGCCCATTCCATCCACCGCCAGCGGCACGACGCTTTCGAGAAATTTGCGGGTCAGCGGCTCGATCTCGTGGGCCGTCGATCCGGCGCCCAGCCGTTCGGTCCATTTGATGATCAGATTGCGCCCGCCATCCGACCGCGATTCGACGCTGAACGCCACGTTGATGGCCCCGTCGCCGGGATACAACTGGCCGTTGCGAACAGAGTTGGATGCCAACTCGTGGATGGCGAGCCCGACATAGAGCGCCGCGTTGGGCGAGACGACCAGGTCGTCGCCCTTGAGGTCAACCGGCAGCGCGTTGTCGCGGTGAAAAAGGGCAATCTGACGCGATATCAGATCGCTGAGCAACGCGCCCTGCCAATCCCGATCGGTCACCAGATCCTGGGCGCGGGCAATCGCCTGCAGGCGCCCCGAGAAAGCCGTAACGAAGCCTGGAACGCTGGTGGCGCTGCGCGCGGTCTGGGACGCAAGCGAAAGCACGATGGCCATAAGATTGCGCGAACGATGGCTGACCTCTCGCAGCAGGTTCTTGAGTTGAACCTCGCGGCGCTTCTGGGCACTGATATCGATGATCGTGGAATAGACCCCGATCGCCGAGCCGACCGGATCGAGATCGGGGTCGATCCAGATATCGAACCAGCGGACCTCACCGGAAATATTGACCGGCAACTCGAAGCGTTGGGGCTCACGGGTATCGAGGACATGAAGTTTGGTGGCACGGAGCCGCTCAGCGGCCAGCCGGGGCAGGAAATCGGAATCGGTGTTTCCCAGAACATCGGTGAGCTCTATGCCGGAGGGAAGGTTTTCCGCCCATTCATAAAGCAGATCGCGGTTCTGATAACTCAGGGAGACCGGCGTTCGACTCAGGGCCCTCATGGCAAACGCAAAGCGGCGAGAACTCTCGAGGGTGCCCCCGCCTGACTTTCCGTTGTCCTGACCCTTCATAGGCGACGCATGTTTGTCCGAGTGTTCCACAAGCCCCACTTAAACCGCCCCGATGGGCGGCTCGTTTTTCGTCTCAGCGCCATGGGGCTGCTAGCGTGCGCGCCGAGCCAACCCGAAGATGAGACCAATAACCATTGCGACGAGAAATACAAAGAATAGAATCTGTGCAATCGAGGATGCTGCCCCGGCGATCCCGCCAAATCCGAGAACACCGGCGATAATGGCAATTATGAGAAATGCCAAAGCCCAACCGAGCATGATCGTACTCCCGTAAAATTCTGAACGTGTGGGAGAACGAACCGGGCGCCGGGTTGTTCCGGCGCCGCGCCGATTTATGCGGCCTGTTCCATCTGTTCGGAAAAGAACAGCACCTGACTGACCAGCGCCTTGACCATGTCGGGCTGGAAGGGCTTGGTGACCAGAAAGGCAGGCTCGGGCCGTTCACCGGTCAGAAGACGTTCAGGGAACGCGGTGATGAAGATGACCGGCACGCTGGCCGAGCGCAACATGTCGTTGACCGCGTCGATGCCCGAGCTGCCATCGGCAAGCTGGATATCGGCGAGAACGAGGCCGGGCCGGCGCTGATTGAAAAGCTCGACCGCTTCCTTGTGAGTCCGCGCAACGCCGGTCACCGAATGGCCCAGCGACTCAACCATCTGCTCGATGTCCATGGCGATCAGGGGCTCGTCCTCGATAATCAGAACGGTCGTTGCAACCTGACGGGCCATCTCCGTGGAAGCGGATTCGATGAGCTCGGCGAATTCCACGTCGCTGACGCCAAGAATTTCGGCACCCTCGGCGTTGGAAAACCGTTCGACGGCCATGAGAAGAAAAGCCTGACGCGGCAGCGGCGCAATCGCACGCAAACTGCGGCGAGCCTGCTCTTCCCATGCGTGTGCCGCGGGAGGCAGCTCGGCCAGATTGATATCGACCGACTTCCAGAGCTGGGAAAAGACCTTGTAAAGGGCCACCTTGGGATCGAGGTCGGTCGGAAAGATCGACCTGTCGGCAACAAGCGCCTCGAGCGTTGCAGAAACATAGGCGTCGCCACTCGACTGGCTACCGGTCAACGACCGCGCAAAACGCCTCAGATAAGGAATGTGCGGCGCAATCAACTCAGCAAGATTCATAAATATAGCTCCCTCGGAAAGTCGCCTCGCCTTACGCGCAGGCGGCGACAATGGACCGATAACGGCACCTTTGACAAAAAGTTCCGCAACGATGGAACTTTTTTTTACTCTTGACGTTTCCGGAGCCAACAACAAGTCGCTTTGTGGGGTAAACGTGACGCAACTCAGCAGCAGAAACATGACCAGTGACGATCAGGACGAAAAGGTCCGTGAGGGCGAAGAAAAGCCGAGCCTGGGAGCAGATTCACAGGCCTTCATTGGGCTCAAGCTACGCGAACTCTACGACGACGTCGTCGCAGAGCCGGTTCCCGATCGTCTGCTTGAGCTGCTTGGTAAGCTCGGAGACGATGACAAGTCCAAGTCCGAATAGGAGGCGGCCATGTCAGACACATATGATTTCCGCGCCGAACTGCTCGCCGTAATTCCCAATCTTCGTGCCTTTGCCATGTCGCTTGTCGGTGCCGCCGACAAGGCCGACGATCTTGTGCAGGAGACTCTTGTGCGCGCCTGGGACAAGCGGTCCTCGTTCACGCCCGGCACCAATCTCAAGGGCTGGCTCTTCACCATTCTGCGCAATGAATTCTATAGTCAGATGCGCAAGCGCAAGCGCGAAGTGTCCGATCCCGAAGGGGCAATGGCCGAAAAGCTCTCGAGCCATCCCGAACAGGTCGGTCGCCTCGATATGGAAGATTTCAAGAAGGCCGTAAACCAGCTCCCCGAAGATCAGCGCGAAGCGCTCATCCTGGTGGGCGCCTCGGGATTTTCCTACGAGGAAGCGGCTGAAATCTGCGATTGCGCAGTCGGCACGATCAAGAGCCGTGTCAGCCGTGCCCGCACGCAGCTGGCGACCATCCTCAAGCTCGAGGGCGATGGCGAGTTCGGTCCCGACGCCGTGGCGGTCGGGGTTATGAACCTTTCCTCCTCCAGCGCGGCCTGACACATCACAAAACGCGGAAAATTAAGGGGTTTCGGGCATTGCGCCCGGAACCTCTCTTTCGTTTCGGCGTTAGAGTTGCGGGTATAACTCAAACATGGGAGGCCAATCATGGCCCGAGCCGCAACAACAGCCCGTACAGCAAAAGCCAACACTGACGATCCGGCAAAAGATCTCGATGCCGAAATCGCGGCGCTGCGCGAAGACGTCGCCGCCATCACGGCAACGCTGGGCGATGTCGTCAAATATCGCACCGACGGAGCCAAATCCGAAGCCCGCCGCCTCCGCAAGACCGCGGAACAAAAGGGCGAAGAGACACTGGAGCAGGTCCAGGACAGTTTCGAGGCCGCGGAAGGCGAACTCAAGTCGATGATCCGCGAAAAGCCGATCTCGTCAGTGCTTATCGCGGCCGGCGTCGGTTTCGTTCTTTCCAAAATTCTTTAAGGAGCGGCGCCATGGCGCTGACCGCACCTTTCACGGCGGTGACCGACCGCGCAACATCGGCTGTCCGGTCGATGGGGATGTCGGTTGCCGTTTACGCAATCATCGGCCTGATCGGCCTGGTCGGGCTCGGCTTCCTTATCGCCGCGCTCTATATCTGGCTGGCTCAGGAAACCGGCCCGTTGGAAGCCGCCCTAATTATGGGCGCGGGCTTTCTTGTTCTCGCGGGCATTTCGCTGGGTATCGTCATCGCCCGGCACAAACACAAGAAAGAACA
The DNA here is from genome assembly GCF_963972885.1 of uncultured Pelagibacterium sp. Taxonomy (NCBI): domain Bacteria; kingdom Pseudomonadati; phylum Pseudomonadota; class Alphaproteobacteria; order Hyphomicrobiales; family Devosiaceae; genus Pelagibacterium; species uncultured Pelagibacterium sp. The sequence continues at coordinate 25,730 of NZ_CAXAXY010000008.1, forward strand.
GAAGCGCCGCAATTCCGCCAATACGGCGATGATGGCGTCCACTGTTTCGCTGGCATCGACCGGCCTGCGCATCGCCTCTCGAGCCCGGGGACGGTTGTTCTGGCCCGCCGTGGCCGCCATCGCGCTTGGCTGGTATTTTGGCACGTCCGGCGGCGATGACGACGATTGAGCCTAGCAACACACAGGAAAAAGGCCGGTCAATGTGACCGGCCTTTTTTTGTGGCCGGGATTACCCGTGGTCCTTGGCCAGCGAATTGAGCTTGAAGAGCTTGTCGAGATCGGCACCGCGCAGCACGCCTTTGTTCGCCGGAGCGGCGTGATGGTCCCTGAGAGGTTCAAGCAGTTCGATCTTGCGTGCATGGGACAGTGTGGGGTCCCTGGCAATTTCGGCTGGGCTACGGGCGATGGCGCCGGCATCGAAACAGGCAGGTATGATCTTGTCAGCCATGGCATCCCTCCTTTTCAGGGAGAAATGCGGTTTGGGGATGGCCCACCAGTGCCGTTGTGAAAATCGACCATCCGCTCCTCGCCCGGGCGGCTGACATGGCAAAAGGGCCGGCTTGTAAGGCCGGCCCTTTCCCGTCAAGTGTGGTAGGCGTTGGTTACTCGACGATCAGCGAGTTGTCTTCGGGAGCCGAGAGATAGGCTTCCTCGTCATACTCGGGAGCGGCTTCCAGTTCCTCGGCGGTAAGCGGAGTGCGCAGGATCAGGCCGCCATTTTCGTCGCGGACGAAAGTCAGATTGTCGAAGGCAACGGCAACAGGCTTGGTGGCAATACCCAGGAAGCCGCCGAAGTCGATGACAACGGCATCAACCGTGCCGTCTTCCGAAAGCAGGATGTCGCCGATCGAGCCGATTTCCTCATCGCCCGCACCGTAAACCGCCGTACCGGTCAACTCATCTGCCGAAATATCGGTGGTAGCGACCGATTCCATGCTGTCGAAATCGGCAGCAGCGGCAGCGTCGGCTTCAGCCGGGGCTTCCTCGGTTGCCATCGCGTCTTCAGCGGGAGCGGCTTCTTCGCTTGCCATGGCGTCATCAGCCGGGGCAGCTTCTTCAGCTGCCATGGCATCATCGGCCGGAGCAGCTTCTTCAGATGCCATCGCGTCATCAGCCGGGGCAGCTTCTTCGCTTGCCATGGCGTCATCGGCAGGGGCAGCTTCTTCAGTTGCCATCGCGTCGTCAGCGGGGGCGGCGGGCGCCATCGCATCACCGGCGGGAGCGGGAGCCATGGCATCGCCGGCACCCATCGAATCCATTTCGGCGGCGGCAGCCGATTCACTTGCCAGCCATTCCTGGCGGTCGAATTCGGCAGCATTTTCAAGCTGTTCGCGGGTCATGCTGGCAACGAGACGGTTATTGCCGTCCATATCCTCGGACAGTTCAAGGTCGGACCAGTTGATGGCGACGCTCTTCTGGCCGATGCCAAGGAAACCGCCGACACCGACGACAACGGCACCGATTTCGCCGTTCTGGTCGAGCACGAAGTCATTGACGTCGCCGATGGCTTCGGCGTCGTCGCCCGTGGAATTATAAATGGTTTCACCGATGATTTCGGTGGCCAGCCAACCGTCGGCATTGATGCCGGTTTCTTCGGCGCTAACAAGAGGCTCCTGCGGAGTTTCGGGTTCCGCGGGCGTCTCCATCATGGGTTCTGCAGGGGCCATGGCGGGATCAGCCGGGGCCATTTCCTGAGCATAGGCGCCGCCGGTAACAACCAGAGCCAGCGCGGTCGAGGCAAGAAGCTTGCGATACATTAGTTTTCTCCTGAAATCGCTTGTTTCAAGTTTTCAGGCTGGAACCGCGAGGCTCAACTCATGCCCCGATCGGCACCCCAGCCGTCATGGCAAATGAACGTCGCCTTCCCCGCTTGGTTCCCCAATGCAACGAGAATCCCCAACAATTGCGGGCTTTGGAACACAAAGCGCGGTCTGTCCGTTTCCTTTGAATCAGCCACCACCGACTCCGGCCGCAAATGTGTCGCTAATGCCTTTGTCTTGGCGTTATTGCGCCATTGGCCCAGCACATTCACAAGCGACAAAGGGAGCGATCATCCATGCTCCCGGATTTGTGATTTATGAGTTTTCCAGGCTTTGCACGTAATCCCGCCCAATCGGCATCATCGGCTCCCATCAAGGGCTATAGCCGGCGAGGGTTCATCATCGGTTGGCTGGCGATCATCTGTCTGGGGGTCGGGGGATTTGTGTTCGCCTCGAGTTATCTTTCGCCCTCGAGCGCCCACCTCCGGCTCGCCAACATCGCCGGAACGGTCCACACCGTGATCAGTCCCGGTTAAGCGGCCAACCCGCTCGCCTTTCCCGAAGCCCAGGCCCATTGGAAGTTGTAACCTCCGAGCCAGCCGGTCACGTCGACCGCCTCGCCGATGAAATAGAGCCCGGGCACCGCCTTGACCTGCATGTCGGTGGAACTGAGCGCCGCGGTATCGATGCCGCCCAAAGTCACTTCGGCTGTGCGATACCCTTCCGTGCCGACCGGTTTGACCCGCCAGTCCGAAATCGCGGCGACGATGGCGTCCATGCCCTTGCGCCCCAGATCGGCAAGATTGCCCGAAACGCCAGCCTGCGCCACAACAAGTTCGGCCACCCGGCGTGGCAGCAACTCGGCAATCGCGTTGAGCACAGACTGCTTGCCGTTGCGCGCGCGCGCCTCGACAAGCCATTGGGCGATATCGGCCTGCGGTGCCAGATCGATGGCAACGGCATTGCCCTCGCGCCAATAGGAAGAGATTTGCAGGATCGAGGGGCCACTCAACCCGCGATGGGTGAACAGCAGGCCCTCTTGGAATGCGGTTTTGCCGTGGCTTACCGTTGCGTCGAGCGAAACCCCGGCAAGTGGCCGAAGGCGCTCAAGCATGCCCGGCTCGAAGGTGAGCGGCACAAGGCCCGGGCGCGGTTCGACGACCGGCACACCGAACTGGGCCGCAACCTGATAGGCAAAACCGGTGGCGCCCATTTTCGGTATCGACTTGCCACCCGTCGCTATGACCAGCGATGTGCAGGTAACCGGGCCGTCGGGCAGCCGCAGGGCGTAGCCATTGGCCGAAGGCTCGATCGCCTCGACACCGACACCCAGTTCGAGCCGCACGCCGGCGGCTTTCATTTCATCGAGCAGCATGTCGATGACCTGCTGGGCCGACCCGTCACAAAAGAGCTGACCGAGCGTTTTTTCGTGATAGGCGATCCCGTAGCGTTCCACCAGCGCAATGAAGTCCGCGGGGCGATAGCGCCTCAGAGCTGAAATTGCGAATTTTGGGTTTTGCGAGAGGAACGATTGCGGGCTCGTGTGGATGTTGGTGAAGTTGCACCGCCCGCCGCCCGAAATGCGGATCTTCTTGCCCGGCGCCTCGGCGTGATCGACAATGAGGACCGACCGGCCACGCTGGCCGGCGGTTGCCGCGCACATCATGCCCGCCGCCCCGGCTCCGATAACGACAACGTCGAAAAAACCCATGACATCCTGCCAAAAAAACACCCGCCCGGTTGGTACCGGACGGGCGGGTCTGGCGCAAACGCTGAAAGCGATCAGGCCACGATAAGCGTGTTGCCCGTCGCAACGCGGGAATAAAGATCCATGATGTCCTGGTTCATCAGACGCACGCAGCCCGAAGAGACATTGGTGCCGATCGTCCAGGGTTCCGGCGTGCCGTGAATCCGATAAAGCGTATCGCGGCCGTTCTGGAAGATGTAGAGCGCGCGCGCACCAAGCGGATTGTCGAGACCGCCCGGCTGGCCATTGCGCCACTCCTCGAGTTCGGGCTGGCGCTCGATCATCGCGGAGGGCGGGGTCCAGGTCGGCCATTGGCGCTTGAACTGGATCGTGCCGCGACCCGACCAGCCGAACCCTTCGCGGCCAAGACCCACGCCATAGCGCATGGCCTGGCCATCTTCCTGAACCAGGTAGAGATAATAATTGGCGGTATCGACGTAAATCGTGCCCGGACGTTCTCCCGTGGGATCGGGAACGACCCGGCGATAATAGGTGGAATCGACATAGCGAAGATCGACGGCCGGAACATAGAACTCACCGTCCTGCACGCCGCGATACATGTTGACGTAAAACGGATCCAGTTGCGGAAGGGCCGGAGTCTGGGGCGCCGGGGTGCTCATGCTCGAGCAACCGGCGAGTGTCAGGGCCGAAAGACTGGCGGCTCCGGCGAGAAATCGGCGGCGGGGGAGTGGGGTGGTCAATGAGGTCATCTTGTCTGCTTTTTGTTATCCGGATGGCTTGCACGGCGCGATATGAAATATGGCTGGCGCGACATTGTTCCGCCCTCCCTCATGCCGGCAGAAGCTGTGTTGCCTTTCGGCACCACACCCCATTGGCATACGGATGGTCCCCCGCGGATCACCGCACATCCTTGAAAAGCGGCCTGTCGGCCCGAAAAACCGGCATATTTCATGCGCGGGTCTTCATAGCCGACTTAGCAGCAGATTGGTTTACAATCGGGAAAGGATAAATGTGATCGCACATTTGTGAGAATCGCGGCGGATCATCCTTCGATGTCTTCCCGCATCAATTCCAGCTCCAGCCAGCGATCTTCCATCTCGCCCAGCTTTTGCTGCGCGGCGGCGAGATCGGCGGTGACCTTTTCGAATTTGTCCGGGTCACGATTGTAAAGCCCGGCATCGTCCAGCGTCGACTGGAGCGCGGCCATCTGCTTGCGCACGCCATCCATTTCTTTCGGCAGCGTCTCAAGCGCGTGTTTGTCCTTGAACGACAATTTGCGCTTTTGCTGCGGCGGTGCGGCGGGAGCCGATTTGCCTTTGGGCGCGGTCGGCGCTTTTTCGACGCGACGGGCCGAAACCCCTGACCCGCGTTGGACGACCATGTCGGCATAGCCACCGGCATATTCGTTCCAGTCCCCGTCGCCCTCGGCAACGATGATCGAGGTGGCAACCTTGTCGAGAAAATCGCGATCGTGGCTGACCACGATCACGGTGCCCTGATAGTCGGCGATCATTTCCTCGAGCAGGTCGAGGGTTTCGAGATCGAGATCGTTGGTCGGCTCGTCCAGCACCAGCACATTGGAGGGCAGCGCCAGGGCGCGGGCCAGCGTGACGCGGTTGCGCTCGCCGCCCGAAAGCTTGCCGACCACGGTTCGGGCCTGCTCGGGGGTGAACAGAAATTCCTTCATGTAGCCGATGACATGCTTGGGCTGGCCATTGATGGTCAGCGTATCGCTGCCCCCACCGGTCAGCACGTCCTTGAGGGTGGCTTCGGGATCGAGCGAAGCGCGGCGCTGATCGAGCACGGCGAGCTCAAGCCGCGTGCCGAGCCGCACAGTGCCGCTATCGGGCTCAATCTCGCCGGTCAACATGCGGATCAGCGTCGTTTTGCCCGCGCCATTGGGACCGACGATGCCGACCCGGCTGCCGCGCATGACGCGCGTCGAAAAATCGTCGACCACCACCCGCTCGCCAAACGCCTTGTGGATATTTTCGGCCTCGACGACCATGGCGCCCGAACTGCGCCCCTCGGCCACCGTCATTTTTACCGTGCCCTGTGGGCCGCGATAATCCTTGACCTGCTGGCGCAGGCCGCCCAGCAGATCCATGCGCCGCACATTGCGCTTGCGGCGGGCGGTGACGCCATAGCGAACCCAGTGTTCCTCGGCAGCGATCTTGCGCGCCAGCTTGTGCTGCTCCTTTTCCTCCTGCTCGAGGAAATCGTCGCGCCAGGCTTCAAACATGCCAAAGCCCTGATCGATGCGCCGGGTCTGCCCCCGGTCGATCCACACAGTGCTGCGCGTGAGATCGGAGAGAAACCGGCGGTCGTGGCTGATGAGCACCAGGGCCGAGCGCAGCGATTTGAGTTCGCCTTCCAGCCATTCGATGGCCGGCAAATCGAGATGGTTGGTTGGCTCGTCCAGCAGCAAAATGTCGGGTTCCGGCGCAAGCACGCGGGCCAACGCGGCGCGACGGGCCTCTCCGCCCGATAGCGAGGCGGGATTTTCGGTGCCCGTCAGACCAAGCTGCTCGAGCAGATATTGCGCCCGATAATTATCGTCGGCGCCTTCCAGGCCCCCTTCCACATAGGCAAGCGTGGTTTCAAAGCCCGACAGATCGGGCTCCTGGGGCAGATAGCGCACGGTGGCGCCGGGCTGAAAGAACCGCTCTCCCCCATCGGGTTCGATGGTTCCGGCAGCAATCTTGAGCAGGGTCGACTTGCCCGACCCGTTGCGCCCGACCAGCGCGATCTTTTCGCCCGGCCCCACCGAAAGGTCGGCCCCTTCCAGCAGGGGTGTCGACCCCATGACGAGGCGGATCGATTGCAAGGCAAGGAGTGGCGCGGCCATAAAAAACTCGGGTCATTTCGGGGGAAGGCTGTCGTGGGTGACAGATGGCCAATATCACTGGCCAATGCAAGCCCCTGCCGTTATGCGGACTGCGCGATCTCGCGCGCCTCGGCGTTTATCCTGATCCGCGCCCAGACCGGGAGATGGTCCGAGCCCTTGCGGGCCAGATCCGACATGTGGACGCCCGACGCGGCCACATCGATGTCCATGGTGGTGATGATGCGATCGAAATTGAGCACCGGACGGGAAGAATGAAAGCTCGGGCCCGGTGCGATCACCTGATGGTTCTCGGCAAAATGGGCAAGGCACCCGCCTTCCGTCGTCCACTGGTTGAGATCGCCCATGATGATCGTGGGGAGCGTTTCATCGAGAATATCGAGTTGGTTGAGCACCGACTGCGCCTGACGGCGGCGCCAAAGGTCGACCAGCCCCAGATGCAGCCCGATGACGCGCAGGCGCTCATTGCCGACCTGGAAATCGCCAAGCACGGCACCGCGCGGTTCCAGCGCAGGCAGCGTCAGGGTCTTGGTGTCGAGCACTTCGATGCCCTGGCGATAAAGAATCGTGTTCCCATGCCAGCCAAGGCTTTGCTCGCGCACCCCGAAGCTGATGGCAAAATAGTCGGACCGTTCGGCAACCATTTCGGGAGACAACGAGGCGGCCCGGCTGCCGAACCGCCTGTCGACTTCCTGAAGCGCGATGATATCGGCATCGATTTCGGAAATGATATCGAGAATGCGGCCCGGATCGCGCCGCCAGTCGGTGCCCACGCTTTTGCGGATGTTGTAGGAAGCGACGGAAATCATGGGTGCATAATTGTCATGGCGATGTGGCAGGTCAATGAAGCTGGCCGCTCTTGGTTGCTAGAAAATGCTGTTGGCATGGGCCTCGATGAGATCGACGGCACCAGCCAGCTTTTCATCGATGATGGCAAGGTCGCGCGTCCAGTCGGACATGCCGGTGAGTTCGCTCACCCCGTCGGAAATCCCACGCACCACAACCAGCGGGACGCCAAAGGCCTGGCAGGCGCGCAGCACCGCAAAGGATTCCATATCGACCATATCGGCGTCGATTGCCTCATAGCCCGCCCCCGAAACCACATTGGCACCGGTCGACAGCCGCGCCGGTGCCAAACCCGGAATTTCCGGCTCAAGCGGCATCACGGCCGGCAGATCGAGAAACGGCGTGGCGCCGCGCGCGAACCCCAGCGCCGTCGCATCCATGTCGCGATAGGAAACCGAAGCGGCCTGATAAACCCCGGTGTGCGCGAGCGTTGCCGAACCGGCCGATCCGAGCGAAACGACAAGATCGGGCAGGCCATGACCGGTTTGCGCTGCCGCCAGGGCGCGGGTGACGGAAATCGCCGCCTCGACCGGGCCGACACCGCACATGAGCGGCGCGATCCGGGCTCGCAAATGCGGGCCATATTCGGGATCGGCAGCCATGACATAGAAAATTGAAGCCATCACCGTGCCTAAGCCGCCGCCCGATTGCCCGCAACAAAAATCGATCTATGGCATCGAGGGCACGAAGACTTCCACCAGATTGGAGCGATCCCCGCCCGCTGTCGGCGCCCCCATCAGGGTCAGTATCTGCCCCTCATGGACCACCGCACCAAACCCGTGCCGCGGGGTGGGGAGCGGTGCAAGCTCGGTCCAGCTGTCGGTGATCGGATCGTAGGCCTCCGCTTCGGCGAAGGTTACTTGGCGTGTTTCCCCGCCGAAAATGAACGCCTTGCCGTCCAGCACGGTGGCGGCAACCCCACTGCGCGCGGTCGGCATAGGCGCGCCGCTGCGCCAGGCGTCGGTTTGTGTATCGTAGATCTCGACGGTGTCGAGATTGAATGCCGGATCGCCGTCGACCCGGCCGCCAATGGCAAGGATCTCGCCGGCAATCGCAACGACACCGAGGTGATCGCGCGGCGTGGGGATTGGGGATGCGGTCTTCCAGGTGTCGGCCTGTGGATCGTAGATCATGTGGGCATCGGTATTGACTGCACCCGAGCGCGAACCGCCGATCACATGGATTTTGCCATCGACAATCGCCGCGCCGCCCGCTGCCAGCGGCGAGGGCATGGGGGCCGCCGCGCTCCAGGCAAGCGTCTCCCCATCGAGAACCCAAACCGCGTCGCTCGCCTCCCAGCCATTGACGTAACCGCCAAAGACATAGATGTCCCCGTCCAGCGCGGCAGCCATGGGGTGATGTACGCGATAGGGGAAATCGGGTCCGACGCTCCAGCTTTGCGCTTCGAGGTCGTAGATCAGCACTTCGGTGGCTCCGACATAATCGCCGATCAGATAGGCCAGGTCGCCGTCCTGCACCACGGCCATTTCCGAGCGCGGCTGAGGCCCTTGAACCCCGCCCTGCCACTGGCCGGGCTCATGTCCCATGGCGGCACAGGCCAACAGTGCAAATGCAGGCGCAAGTGCCCAGCGCAATCCGGTCGTCATCTTCCTTCCTTCCTCCCTGTCCTACCCGCCCAGCGCCTCCGCTATGCGAGGAGCAACCTCCTGCATGCGCGGCGCAAGGTCCAATACCCCCTCTTCTTCCCCGATCACGCGGCGCAAAACCATGATGACCAACGATCCGTAAAGCCGGGTTTTACCCCTCACGGGCACACTCATGCCCCAGATATCGCCGCCAAAGGTGTGCGCCATGTAGTTGCTGTCGGCCAACGCATAGCCCTTTTGGCGGATATCGGCGATCAATTCCGAAATCTTGCCCGGCTTGTTGGCCAGGGCGTTCCAGCCGGTCGGATCGCGGCGCAGCAGGCTGAGCAGCACCTCGCGCTCCTTGTCCTCCATGAACGCGAGATAAGCCCGCCCAAGCGATGTCGTGAGCATTGGCGGGCGATGGTTGGGCTGGCGGGTGACCATCATGCCGCGCCAGTCATGGGTCGTATCGGCGATGATCATGGCATCGCGGTCGAAAATTCCAAAGCTGGCAGGCCATTTGAGAATTTCCCGGCTCTCGCTGAGCACAGGGCTGGCCATCCGCCCCATTTCCCGCACCGCCGAATAACCGCCCGAGAGCACAAGGGTCTTTCCCGCCGCCCGCCAATGGGCCCCGTCGCACCGGGTGACATAGCCATCATGCTCGAGCGTTTCGAGCATGCGCACGATGGTCGCCTTGTCGAGCCCGGACTTGGCATGCAGGCTGCCCACGGTGGCTCCCTGCTCTTCGTTGACATAGCGCAATATGGTCAGCCCCCGGCTCAGCGCCTCAACCTTCCTGTACGAAACCATGCTTTCCCTCGTGGCTCCCCCGCCCTTCTTGCATCAGTAATACAGCATAATGCATGGAATTAGACTTTCGTCTAATTCACCATTGTTCAAACCCGTGATTCAGGTCGGCACCCTTGGCGCATGAGTGTTTTTGGGCCGAATTTTGGGCAAATTGGACCGGACGGGCACTTTCTTTTCCGAAAATCATCGGAAACCGAAATAACTTTGCGCAGCATCGCTGACATATCAGCTTGACTCGACGCGCTCCGAAAGCGCAACTTTGTGAAATGGCGTTTCACAATGCGGCGCCTCGTCGCCCGGCAAATTGCCACAACAGGCGATCGCAACCGACACAACCGGAAAACCGGTGGTCGGTAAGGAGGAGGAAATTCAGTTCTGAAAATGAAGGATTTGAGTATGTGGAGACCCACCGGTCTGGGCCCTGTCGGCCGGACGGCGCTTATGGCGGCCGCGATAGCCGCTCTTGCCGCGACATCGGCATTTGCGTTCGACAACATGTCACCCGAGCAACGCGCCGCGCTTGAAGCCAAGACGGTAGATGTTGCGGCAACCGACGGTGAAACCGCCGCTGCTGAAGGCGGTGAGCGCACCATTTTTGACGGCGTTTACACGGCAGAACAGGCCGAACGCGGTATGGGCTTTTTCGGCACCGACTGCGCGACCTGCCATTCCAATACCGCGCGCGGCTCTTCTGCCGCTCCGGGTCTGATTGGCTACACGCTGGACAACAAATACGCCGACGAGTCGCTTTTCACCTATTTCGATTACATGCGCTCGAACATGCCTCCGGGCAATGCAGGCTGGTTCACCGATCAGGAATATGCCGACATCGTCGCCTACCTGCTCGAGCTGCATGGCGCCCCGGCTGGCGACACCGAACTCGAAGGGACCGAGGAAGCGCTTTCGACAATCACGATCGTACCCACGCCCTAGGGCGGGGGTCGCGATCAAAACCAACGGGAACGCCGGGCTCAGGCGTTCCCGTGCTCAACAACAAACTCGTACCATAAGAGAAAGGGAGTGAGGCAATTGTCTTCCAAACTGTTGAAAATGGTCCTTGCGGGGACCACGGCTTTCGGGCTGCTCGCCGTACCGGCGTTTGCCCAGAGCGCGATAAGCGATCTGGCGCCGGTGACCGACGAAATGCTCGCAAACCCCGATGACGGCGACTGGCTCGCCTACGGTCGCGCTGTCGACAACTATCGTTTCAGCCCGCTCGACCAGATCAACACCGACAATGTCGGTCAGCTCCAGATGGTCTGGGCACGCGGTCTTGAAACCGGCCCGATGCAGACCTCGCCGATCGTTTACGATGGCATCATGTTCATCGCCAACCCCGGCGACACCATCCAGGCCATCGACGCCGTCACCGGCGATCTGATCTGGCAGTACCGCCGCCGTCTGCCCGATACCACCACCCTGCATTCGCTTGGCGATCGCAAGCGTGGCATCTCGGTTTATGGCGATCACCTCTACTTCATGAGCTGGGACAACTTCCTTGTCGCCCTCGACATGAAGACCGGCCAGCTGGCCTGGGAAGTCGATCGTGGCCAGGGCACCGATCTGGTTTCCAACACGTCGGGCCCAATCGTGGCAAACGGCGTGATCGTGGCCGGCTCGACCTGCCAGTATTCGGCTTTCGGCTGTTTCATCTCCGGCCATGACGCCGAAACAGGTGAAGAACTCTGGCGCAACACCTTCATCCCCCAGCCGGGTGAAGAAGGCGACGAAACCTGGGGCAACGATTACGAATCGCGCTGGATGACCGGCGTTTGGGGTCAGATCACCTATGATCCCGAACTCGACCTGGTCTTCTACGGTTCGAGCGCGGTTGGCCCGGCTTCGGAAGTTCAGCGCGGCACGCCCGGCGGCACGCTTTACGGCACCAACACCCGCTTTGCGGTCCGCCCCGAAACCGGCGAAATCGTCTGGCGTCACCAGACCCTGCCCCGCGACAACTGGGATCAGGAATGCACGTTCGAAATGATCGTCGCCGACACCGACGTGAACCCCAGCGAATCCATGGATGGCCTGCGCGCCATCGGTTCGGACGCATCGGGTGAAGGTCGTCGCGTTCTGACCGGCGTGCCGTGCAAGACCGGAACGATGTGGCAGTTCGACGCCGAAACCGGCGAGTTCCTGTGGGCCCGCGATACCGCCTACACCAACATGATCGAAAGCATCGACGAAACCGGTCTGGTCACCGTCAACGAAGATGTCGTCCTCGACGAAATCGGCGTTCCGGTGGAACATTGCCCGGCCTACCTCGGTGGTCGCGATTGGCCGCCCTCTGCGTTCAACCCGAACACGGGCATCTACTACATCCCGCTCAACAACACCTGCCAGATTTCCACGGCACGTGACAACGAGCCGACGGCCCTCGACGTGTACAACACCGATTCCGAGTACACGCTGCCGCCTGAAGAGACCAATGTTGGCCGTATCGACGCCATCGACATCTCGACCGGCGAAACCGTCTGGAGCTGGGAACAGCCCGCTTCGCAGTACTCGCCGGTGATGACAACCGCAGGCAACCTGCTGTTCACCGGTGGTGGCGATCGCTACCTCAAGGCCTTCAACGCCGAAACCGGCGACATGCTGTGGCGCTCGCGCCTTGCGTCGGATGCTTCGGGTCACGCGATCACCTATGAGGTCGATGGACGTCAGTACGTCGCGATCCCGGCAGGACCGGCCGGCTTCTCGTCGGCTCTGATGATTGCCGAAGGCAATGTGGACCAGGGCGGCAGCAGCTCTGCAGTCTATGTCTTCGCACTGCCTGAAGAATAAGATCTGATCACCAAACCGGGGGTTCAGCGGTCCGCCGCTGGACCCCTTCCTGCCTTTATATGCCGGATTTCCGGCATCTGCGGACCCTTCAGGGAGGATGGATGCCGCTCTTGAGCAAAACTGCTTTCCATGTCGCAACATTGGGTGCCACGGTGACGCTGATTGCGGGATCGGCATTCGCTCAGTCCTTCGATATCGTACCGCGAGACCTTTACACCGAACGCATGCGGCAAGAGGGCAGCAAGCTCGTCTTCTGCATCAACCCAGAAGGCGTTCTGGCCCCGTTCGAGCGCGATCTCGCCCAGGCAATCGGCCAGAGCGTTCTGGCGGAGGTCGAATTTTATGAAGTGGGCGCCCGCGACTGGCCGACACGGCCATTGCCGCTCGACTATCGGATTGTTCTCACCGAGCAGCAGATGTTCATCATGCTGGCGCAGGAATGCGACGGCTTCATGGGGTTTCTTTTGTCCCCATCCAATCCCGACTGGATGACAATCAGCCAGCCCTATCTCAGCGCGCGCACCGTGCTGGTGACGCGTTCGGACGCCGCCGAACTGGCCGAAGTGCCGTTTGGCGAGCGCATCGGTGTACGCATGATGGCGGCCGGCGACAACAGGCTGATCCAGTATCTTGGCGCGCAACCCGAAGACCGCAGTTGGGGCCGCACGCCCTACCCCGACAATCAATTGATGCTCGAGCGCCTGGTCGACGGCACGATCGGCGCCGGCATGATCTGGGAGTACGGGCTGTTCGGCGCGACCGAAGGAGATCCAGAGGCGGCCGGGTTCAGCTATTCCTATGACCTGCCGTTTCCGGTCGACCCCATCGAAATCGGCATCGCCACGCGGGCCGAGGATAGCTATCTGAACAATTTGCTGTCCGATTCCATCGCAGCGCTCAGGGCCGACGGCACCATCGATGCGCTTCTGGCCGAAAACGGGCTGACCGACAAAAGCGGCAATTGAGCGATGATGGTTTGCTGGCCCACCGATAGCGTCGCCAGGGAGGCTCGCCGATGTTCGATCTGAGCTTCATCCAGCTTGTGATGCGCGCCATCGGTACGGTCGTCGTTGTGACCCTGATGGGATTTTCGGTTGCCGGCTTCGCCCGTCTTCTGGGTGACAAGGGCACCGCCTATGACGGCAAGCTCACCCTCAACCCGTTCGTGCACGTCGATATTTTCGGCCTTTTCGGCGGCACGATCGGACGTGGGGGATGGACGCGGCCCATCGCAATCGATCCGGCGGCGGGCCGGATGGGGCGCGCAACGCCGGTGATCGTTGCGCTGCTGACCATGGCGGCAATATTTCTCTTTGGCCGCCTTGTGTTGCTGGCCCTGCCCTGGGTGGCGGCCTATTGGCCGGTGAGCAGTGCCGCGTTTGTCGATGCGACGATCAGGATGACAGCCGACATTGCGGCGTGGACCCTGGCAATAAACATCATCCCCATTCCACCGCTGCTGGGCGGTTATCTGCTGTTATCGCTCGCACCCGATGCCCATGGATGGCTCGTCAGGCGCCATCTCTACGTTTCCATCGTCCTGGCGGTGCTTGTGGTCCTTGCCTACCAGAGCCTTCCGGCAACACCTTTTGGTGAGTTGGCCCGCCTTCTTGGAGCGCGGTGATCCATGACCAACGCGACGCTGAGTGACCCCATTCTGTCACCCCTTTACCGGGTCATCGCGCGCCGCCGCGCCCGGACGCTGGCGCGGATCGCGCTGGCCTGCACGCTGGCGATCCTGGCCGCGCTGCTGGTGACGCTCGCTCTGGACCGTCTCGGGCTTGCATCGCTTGAGGCCGTACCAATCGCTTTCGCGGCGGGTCTGGCAACGGTGCTGACGGCGGGGTTCGTCGCTTGGATGCGGCGCAGGTCAGAGGCGGAAGAAGCCTTTTTCATCGACCATGCGACGGGGTTTGAACAGGCATACGGCACCGCTGTTGAACTGGTGCAAAGCCCCGGTACCTTGGCCAACCCGGTACCCAAAGAGCTTGTTGGATCGGTCCGCGGTCGCCTTGATGCCGTGGTGCCCGCCCGGCTGTTGCGCATCTTTACGCCGGGATTTGTGTTCGCGCTTGTGCTGACGGGTATCGTCGCGCTGGCTGCAATCTGGCTGATGCAGATGCCCGCTCCGGCCGTTCCTCAAGAGCCGGCCATTCAAAACCAGCCAGCCGATACCGAAACGATCTCGACGATCGCGCAAATGATCACCGAAGACGCCGAAGCGCGTGATGACGTCCTGCTCGGCGCCATCGCCAGAACTCTTGCGGAGCGCGCCGAAACGGCCGGTGCGGAAGGGTTGTCCGACGCGCTTGCCCGCGAGATCAACGACCTTCTCGATCAGGCGGCGGCGGCCTATGGTGACAATCCCCCCGACTGGCTCGGCAATGCCGATGGAACACGGCTCGATCAGCTCGAGGCCGGCCTCGAGGCCATGGCGAACGAGAGCCAGACGCCGCCAGCGGCCCAGCCATTGGAGCCGCCGCAGGGGCGCGGCGATGCCGTCCAGGCAACGCCCGAGGGCCCCGGCATGTATGAGGCGCGGCCCGAGCTTGCCGAGCAGTATGGGGATCGGTCCGATGACGAGCGGCTGGCCAACGCCGAAATCGTCTCCAATGGCGAACCGCCAACCGACCTTGGCGGCGCATCGTCAGGAGAAGGGCCGCAATTGATGAAACCCCAGCAGCTTCAGTCCATCGGCAGCATTCCGGTTGGCGCAGCGCTCGAATCGGGCCGCGGCCTCTCCAACGCCGCTGGTCTGGGCGAACAGGACATGCAGGCCGACGACGCCTTTACCCAACTGGACGCCGCGCCGGATCAGGACATGGTCGTAAGCGCCGAGCCGCAAACCGGCGGAAGCCGCATCCGCATCGAGATCGTTCCCCAGACCGCCGAGAGCGGCGGTGCGGGAGCCGCCAATGCGATCGGCGGCCAGACCGGATCGGGCTCTTTAGAGCCCGTGGCGCGCGATTTCATTCCCCTCCCGGCCCGCGACATCACCGCCCGCTATTTCGAGCGCCTGGCGCAATGAGGGTGTGGCCCAAACCATGATCGGATTTGCTGCGCCCTTTTTTGCGACTTTGCTGCTCGCCGCCGGTTTCGTGTGGTTTCTGCACAGCCGCCGGGAATACCGCCAGATTGTGCCCAGCCTGGCGCTGTGGCGGCAGCTCCAGACCCATGCGGGGCTAAAGCCCAAGGCCCGGCTGATCCCGCCGATCACGGTCCCGCTGCTCCTCCAGCTTCTGGCCGTTGCGCTTTTCACGCTGGCGCTTACCCAGCCTTTCTGGGGCAATCGCACTGTCCCCGATCATATGATCGTTGTCATCGACACCTCAGCTGGAATGCGTGCAAGCACCGACGGCCAGACGGCATTTGATAACGCCAGAAGCACGGTCCTCACCGATTTCTCGGGCGATCTGCAGCCGGCGCCCGAGCGGCTGTCGGTGATCGCAGCGGGCCCGCGGCCGACCTATATCGCCGCCCGCTGGACATGGTCGGGCGACAATCTGAACGCCGCGCTTGCCGACGTGTCTCCGACCGATGGCGCAAGCGACTGGACCGAAACGGCCAGGCTCATTCCCGGTATCGCGCGCGACGACGAGACCACGGAAATCCTGTTCGTCTCAAACCAGCCCGCGCCCCTCGATTTTGTCCAAGCCACGGATAATCTGGCGCTTTCCCACCATATCGTTGCGGGGGGGCAAGACAATTCCGCCATCAGCGGAACCCTGTCATTGGTCGATGCGGCGACCAATGCATGGACGCTGGACGGTCAAGCGCTGCTGGGCGAGCGCGACGCGCTGTCGATCACCGTGCAATACGCCGCCGACAGCAGCCGGACACCGCTCGACTGGACGACGATCACCCTCGAGCGACCCGAAGGCGAAAGCGGCCCCGTTGCATTTTCCCAGGACCTCGAACTGCCCGGTCCGGGAATCGTCACCGTCTCTATTCCCTCCGATGCCAACGCACGCGACAACCGACTGCGCTTTGTGGCCGAACCGACCGCCCAGACGCTCGATATCCTTTATGTCGGCGATGGCGAACAACCCCTGCTCCGCGCACTCAATGCCGTTCCCGGTGTCCGGATATTTGAGGATTCCACGCTCGGGGATGCAGCAGACGACTTCGGGCTGGTCATCGTCGAAACCCAACAATCCACAGCAGCACCGGCGACCAATTCGATCATTATCGAAACCGGTGGCAGCCCGCTGGCAGATGGCGATCCCGACGATTGGACGAACGAGCATCCATTGTCCCAGGACATGGACTGGGCCGCGCTTGCCATCGAAACGGCCACAGGGCTAACGCCGGGTGACGGCGAAACCACGCTGCTGTCCTCCGACGGGGCGCCCCTCATCACCGCGGCAGCAACACAAACCGGCCGTCATATCCGCATCGGATTCGATCCCCGGCGCTCCAACTGGCCCCAAACCAGCGGTATGCCGATCTTTGTCGCCAATCTCATCGATTGGATCGGTCGCCAGCCGGGCGCGGCGCCGGCGGCAAGCTGCACCGTGGGCATGCCCTGCCGGATCGACGCCCGCCTGCTGGGTCAGCCCATCAGCAATCTCGAATTTCCAGGACGGCAATCGGCCCGTGTCCCCGAGGGCGATTTCATTCCCCAGGAGGTCGGGCTGTTCCGCATTGGGCAAGGGGCCCTGACCCGTTTGCTGGCGGTCAACCCGGCCGCACAAGCCGATGCCGCCGAAAGCCTTGAGGCGTCACGCGCCGCTGGCTGGCCGCAGGGCCTGGCACCCTGGCTCCTCGGGGCGGGCCTGCTGGTGCTGATTGTCGAAGGTGTCCTCACGGCCCGTAAACACGGCTGGCTGCCCCGTTTTTCGGCCCTTCGGCTGGTCACGCTGGCCCTGCTCGCCGCCGCAATCGCCAATCTTGCATGGCCATGGCCCGGCTCGAATGCCGGCGTTGTGGTGATCGCCGCACAGCCCGACAGCCTGCAGGCCGACCCGACGGGAGGCGGCTCCGGGGTTGGCGGTCTTGTCGCGGGCCCGTCGGCCCAGATCGTTGCCGATCTTGGAACCTCGGGGCCGACGTCATCGACCGTTCTGCGCGTCACCCATACATCGCGGGCGCTCGAACTGGCCGCAGCCATGATCCCTCCAGAACGGGACCGATATCTGGTTATGGCCGGCGATGCGGCCCCCGAGCCGGAACTCGGACGAGCATTGGCCGCGCGGGGCGTCACAGTCAATTATCTCGAAACGCCACCGCTCGAGGACGGGGAGGTCTTTGTGGGACGGCTCGATGTGCCCCAGCAGGTGCTTTCGGGCGAGGCCGTTCCTTTGACCGCACTCGTTCAAAGCAGCGATACCCAGACCGTCAACATGGAGATCGTCACCAACGGCGAAGCAATTGCCAGTCAGGACGTCGAGCTCGACACCGGGCAGAACAGAATTCAGGCCGTGCTGCCGGAAATCGAAAGCGGCGAAAACCTCGTCGAAATTCGGCTGGCGGGCACCGACCCTTTTCCGCAAAATGATGCCATCGGCCAGATGCTCTCGACGGCCCCGGTCCGACCCATTGCGATCATTGCCGCCGACCCCGCTCATGGCGAAGCCTTCCAGCGTCTTCTCGAAGACCAGGGGCTCGAGGCCGAAATGTTCGAGCCGCGTCGGGCACCCTACTATCTCAAGGATTGGCTGGGGTTCGGTGACATCGTGCTTTTGAACACACCCGCCCTTTCGCTCACGACGTTGCAGCAATCGCTGATCGAAACCGCCGTGGAAGACTACGGCATGGGACTGTTGATCCTTGGCGGGCCAGACAGTTTCGGTCCCGGCGGGTATTTCGGCACGCCGCTTGAAGCTGTCTCTCCACTGTCGAGCCGTGTGCCCCAGGATGCGCCGGAAGTGGTGATGGTGTTTATTCTCGACCGGTCCGGTTCGATGCAGCAGCCGGTCGGCGAGGGCAACCGGCTCGACGTTGCCAAAAGCGCGACCATGGCGGCCACCGAACTGCTCAATCCCCAGAGCCAGATCGGCATCATCGCTTTTGACGCCGAAGCGCGAACATTGCTCCCGCTCACCCGGCTCGCCGATGCGCCCGGCGCGGTGCAGGCGTCGCTCGAAGGTTTCGATCCGGGTGGCGGCACCGCTATCTACCCCGGCCTTGTCGAAGCCCTTGAAATGCTGGACGGCATCGATGCCGCGTCCAAGCATATCGTGGTGATGACCGATGGCTTGAGCCAGCCGGGCGATTTTCCAGGCGTCGTCGGCCAGTTGCGCGCCCAGGGCGTAACGGTTTCCGCAGTGGCGATCGGCGAGGGTGCCGACACCTCCGTTGCCCGCACCATCGCCGACCTGGGCGGCGGCGCTGCCCACATCACCGCCGATTTCGAAGCGCTGCCCTCGATCCTTTCGCAAGAAGCAATGCTGCTTGCCTCTCCGGTCAAGGAAGGGGCGACCCAACCGGTCTGGCAGGATCGCAGCGCCAGTTTCCTTGGGGCCCTTCCGGCACAATTGCCGCCGCTGACCGGCTTTGTCGGCACCACCGCCAAGCCCGATGCCGAACTGGTCGCGACGACCACCGATGACGAGGGGCGCGACATGCCCGTCCTCGCCTATTGGCGCTATGGCAACGGCATGGTGATGGCTCTGACCACCGATGCCACGGGACCATGGTCCGACGCCTGGCAGCGCCTGCCCCAATACGGGGCGCTCTGGAACGATATTTTGCTTCAGTTCCAGCCAACCACGCCGCGTCCAGGCCTGACCCTGACCACGGCAAGCGACGGCGATTATCTCGATCTGCGCGTCAGCGCGCTCGATGAGGACGGGTTGCCGCTGACGGGGCGCTCGCTGGTTGCGACCGTTACACCGCCCCAGGATGGGGCCGGCGAGACGACGACGCTGACCGAGGTGCGGCCCGGGCTCTATGAGGGTCGCCGCGTGCTCGACGCCGTCGGCCGCTACGGCCTCAGCATCGACCAGGGCGATGATGCCGACCCTATCCAGACGTCCTATTACCATTCTTACGATACGCGCTATGATTTCTCGCGCAGGGGTGGAGCCCAGGGGCTGGCCCGCGCGACGGGAGGAACGGCAATAACACCGCAGGAGATTTCAACGCTGGGCGCCGGCCTGACGCTGACATGGCTGCACAACTGGCCGGCATGGGCGCTTCTGGCGTTTGCCGCCTTTCTCATCGATCTCGGCCTGCGCTATCGCCGGTTTTCGGCGCGGCGGAAATCGAAGACGACACCTCAATACTCTCAGACCTCGCGCCAAGGAGCACCAATCTCATGACTGCGATCTCGCCACAGACACCTCTCGAAGACGGCGCGCCCGAACTGGCCGCGCTGCGCGAGGCCCTCAGCCGCACGCGTGCCTCCATCGCGACGACGGTGATCGGTCAGCAAGGCGTTGTCGATCTCATGCTGATCTCGCTCATGGCCGGCGGGCACGTTCTGCTCGAAGGCCCTCCCGGTGTCGGCAAGACGCTGATGGTGCGCTCGCTGGCGCGGGCCGCCGGCCTGACCTTCTCGCGCGTGCAGTTCACGCCGGACCTGATGCCGGCCGACATCACCGGCGCCTCGGTGCTGGTGCCGGGTGCCGATGGGCGCACCCAGCTCGAGTTTCGAAAAGGCCCGATCTTTGCCCAGTTGCTTCTGGCCGACGAGATAAACCGGGCAACCCCGCGCACCCAATCCGCCCTGCTCGAAGCCATGCAGGAGGGTACGGTTTCGGCGGGCGGCACCACAATGGATCTGCCAAAACCCTTCTTCGTGCTGGCCACGCAAAACCCCATCGAGATGGAGGGCACCTACACCTTGCCCGAAGCCCAGATCGACCGGTTCCTGTTCCGCATCGATGTGCCTTACCCCGATCAGGACGTGCTGACGGGCATCCTGTCGGCAACGACCGGCACCGGGCAGGACAAACTGACCCAGGCGATGACGGCATCCGATATCATTGCCCTTCAGGGCCATGTCCGCTCGGTCCCCATCGCGACCGCCATTCAGCAGGCCGTGGCCCGGTTCTGTCTCGCAACCCAGCCCGGTGGCGAAACGGCGGACAAGGACGTTTCGCGCTACGTCCGGTTCGGGGTGAGCCCGCGCGGCGCCCAGGCGCTTGTCGTTTCGGCCAAGGCCCATGCTTTAATGGCCAACCGCAATCATGTCTCGGTCGCCGATCTGCGCGCCGTGCTGCTGCCGGTCATGCGCCATCGCGTACAGGTGAACTTCGAAGGCCGCGCCGCCAATATCGATATCGACAAATTGCTGCTCCGCCTTTTCGACCAGACCATGGGCAAACTCTGATGCGTCCACCGTCCGCCCTTCTCGAACGCCTGACAACGAGCCGCCTGCTGCCGGCATTTGCCCAGCCATCGGTGGGCACCGGCGAGCGCCGTTCGCGCCGCAAGGGACCGGGCATGGAATTTATCGACCACCGCCCCTACCAGACGGGCGATGACACACGGCACCTCGATCCGCATCTTTACGCGCGCACCGGCGAATTCGTCGTGCGCGAATATTCCCTCAACCAGCAATTGCCGGTGACCATCGTTCTCGATCTTTCCGGATCGATGGCGGCGGGACAGGGCGAAAAGCGCGAGCGCGCCAAACTGGTTGCCCAATTGCTCGGCTTTGCCGCGCTGGCCGGAGGCGACCGGATTCAGGTCGTGGTGCCGGAGCAGGCGGGCAACAAATTCTCGCCGCGATGGCATGGTGCGGCGCGGGCCGATCTGATGTTTGACTGGATCGCCAAGGAGGCAGATGCTGGCCGAAGCGATTTTCAGGATGCGCTGCGGACGCTGCGCCGGGATTTGCCGTCTCACGGCCTGGTCATCGCCATCAGCGATTGGTGGGACGGTGATGTCAGCCCGGTCCTCGACATCCTGTTTTCCGCCGGGCATGAAATCCTGGCCGTCCAGATCCTGACACCGCAGGAAATCGATCCGGCCGGCACGGAAACCGGCATCGTCACCATGGAAGATGCCGAAACCGGGGAGGAACTGGAACTGGCCATCGACGCGGGCCTGCTCAGCCGCTATCGCAAGCTTTTTGCCGCGCGGCAGGAAGAAATGCGCGGGCTTTTCAATTCGAAACACTGGCATTTCGTGACCGTTTCGACCGACGATGATATCAGCCAATTGTTCACCCGTACGCTACGGGCACAGGGAGTTCTTTCATGAGCGATGATGCCGGCGGCACACCTGCAATCGTGGTTGAGGGCGTATCCAAGCGCTTTGGCCGTGTGCTGGCGCTCGACGACGTGTCGCTGTCGGTACAGCAGGGAGAAACATTCGCCCTGCTCGGCCCCAACGGTGCGGGAAAAACCAGCCTGCTCGATATCTTGTGCACCATCAGCAGACCCGACGGCGGGCGGGCTGAAATCGCCGGCATCGATGTGATGAAACAACCGCTGCGAGCACGGCGGCAATTGGGCGTGGTCTTTCAGGAAGCAACGCTCGATACCCGCCTCTCGGTTTTCGAGAACCTCGATTTTCATGGCATGGTCTATCAGATGAGCCGCGCCGACCGCCGCCGGCGCATCGATGAAATGCTCGCTCTTGTGGAGTTGTCCGACTGGCGCGACGCTGTAACGCGAACGCTCTCGGCAGGCATGCGGCGGCGGCTGGAAATCGCCCGCGGCCTGATGCACGAGCCCAAGATCCTGTTTCTCGACGAACCCACCGTGGGGCTCGATGCACAATCGCGGGCCAAGATCTGGTCCTATCTCGAACAGCTCCGGGCCAGCCAGAACATCACCATTGTCGTGACCACTCACTATATCGAGGAAGTCGATACCTGCGACACGATCTGCATTATCGACCACGGCAAGATCCTGGCGCGCGGCACACCGGAATCGCTCAAGGCGGCCCACGGCACCAGCCTGTTCCGCGTCACCCCGCGCACCGCCGACGCCCATGCTGCCCTTGTTGCGCGCTACCCGGGAACGGTCGAAGGCGCCGAGGGTCAATTGCTTATCAAGGCCGAAAATGCCGGCAGCGCCGATGCGCTGCTGGCAGAGTTCGGAACCCAGTTGCGTCAGGTGTCCGTCGACCAGCCCAGCCTTGAAAGCGTATTCCTGTCCCTTACCGGCCGCGATCTGCGCGAAGCGCCTCCGAGTAACGCCAAAAAGCGGGGGCGTGGATGACCCAGTCCCCACCCAAAGCCATGACTGTCCAGGACGGCGGAGAGCCCGGTCCATGGCTCGTGGCGGCAACCCGGGTCGGGTTTCTCGCGCTTCTGATCGTTCTGTGGTGGATCGCCTCGGTCAACGTGGCGCGCAACATCGTCCCCTCGCCCTGGGCAACCCTGCAGGCGGCCGGGGGCCTGTTGCAGGAGGGGCGGCTGCAGACGGCTTTTGTCGATTCCGTTTCGATCTATCTTTCGGGCTATGGGCTCGCCATCCTGTGCGCCATCCCGCTGGGTGTCGCGATGGGCGCCTTCAACCTGTTTGGCCGCACGCTCGAAATCTATGTCTATGCGCTCTCGGCCACCCCGCGCGTGGCGTTCATCCCGCTCATTATCGTGCTGCTCGGGCTGGGGAGCGAGGCCAAGGTGTTCATTGTGTTTCTGGGCGCCGTAATGCCCATTCTCATCAACACCTATGCCGGTGTGCGCCAGTCCGATCCCGAACTGATCGAAATGGCGCGCTCGGTCGGTGCGGGGCGCTTTCGGATATTTACCCGTATCGTCCTGCCCGGCGCTGTGCCTTACGTCATCGTCGGTCTACGCCTCGGGGCTACGATCGGTCTCATCAATACGGTCGTTGCCGAACTCTATACGGCAGTACGCGGGCTCGGCGGGCTTCTGGCCATCTATGGCAACACCTTCAGGATGGCGGAATATTTCGTCATCGTCCTTTCGCTGGCAGTCATCGGAGTCATCGTGACCGAGGGACTGCGTTTCGTCGAAATGCGCCTAGCCAAATGGCGGCGCTGAAAACCCCAAGGGAGAGAGAAAATGACCACCAAATCAATGATGCTGGCTCTGGCCGGATCGGTCGCCAGTCTGGCCCTGATGACCGGCGCGGGTCTCGCGCAATCGAGTGAGCCTTTCCGCCTGATCGTCACCCATCTCGAGGCACCGCTTGTGCCAAACTCGGTAATGGATCTGGCCGCCGAGCTGGGCTATTTCGAAGCCGAGGGCGTCGATGTCGAGCTCGTTCGCGTTCAGCAGACCCCATCGGCCATTGCCGCATTGCAGTCGGGCGATGGCGAAATGGCCAATATCGGTGTCGACGCGCTTTTGCAGGTGATCCACAACGGCGCCACCGATTTCCGCGCCGTGACATCGCCCAACAAATCGCTGCCGTTCCTCATCGCCTCCAAGGACGATATCGCAACCCCGGCCGATCTGGCCGGCCGCAGCTTCGGCGTGGGACGGGTCGGCAGTCTCGACCACTCGCTGTCCACACTGGTTCTGTCCAGCCAGGGCGTCTCGATCGATGATTCCGAAATCATCTCGCTCGGACAGCCCGACATTCGCGCCCAGGCGCTTCTGGCCGGACAGGTCGATGCCACGACCATGTCGATCGGCGTCTGGAGCGAGCTGCCCGATACACAAGGACTGCATGTCCTGATCGATCAGGACGCCTATTACGAGGGTGCTCCGGTGGTCAACAAGGTCAACGCGGTCACCGGCGACGTTCTGGCCGAACGGCCCGAAGACGTCCAGGCGGTCATCCGGGCGCTGACCAAGCTCTCGCGTGACTTTGCCGAGAACCCCCAGATGTGGGTCGACGCAATGGTCGAGGCCCGCCCCGACGTCAGCACCGAAGTGCTTGAAATGCTTGCACAATCATTCGCTGGAAGCTGGAGTGTCAACGGCGGCATGAGCGTGGAGGAGCTGAGCTATACCAGCGACTGGCTCTACGAAACCGAAGACTTCGCCGATTTCGAACAGCTGGCGCTCGAAGACTGGGTCGACTTTGGACCGGTCGATGCCGTGCTTGGCGAACTGGGCACCGACGAATCCATGGACCCCGCCGATAGATGAGCGTCGTCCATTTCCCGGGAGGAAACCGCGTGGCAGCAGAACCGCAGGCGTCAAAAGCCCTGCTCACGTTCACAGATGTCCAGAAACGCTTCGTACAGCCGGACGGTGCCGTCAACACGGCCATCGACGGCGTGTCGCTCGACATTCCCGAACGCGAATTTGTTGCCCTGATCGGCCCTTCGGGATGTGGCAAGACCACTGTCCTGCGGCTGGCCAATGGCCTGATCGTTCCCGATGCGGGAGCGGTCAGGATCGATGGCCAGCCGCCCAGACCCGGTCCTGACATGGGGTTCGTCTTTCAGGCGTTCCGCCTGATCCCCTGGGCCAATGTGCAGGCCAATATCGAGTTCGCGCTCGAAAGCCTGGAGCTTTCCAGAGCCGAACGCGCCGAGCGGGCCCGGCGATATCTCGATCTGGTCGGGCTGTCGCGCTCGGCCAGGGCTTACCCCGCTCAGCTTTCCGGCGGGATGAAACAGCGCGTGGCGCTGGCGCGTGCACTCGCCGGGGAGCCGCGCGTCCTTTTGATGGACGAGCCGTTCGCAAGCCTCGATGCCCAAACGCGCGAACTGATGCAGGGCGAGTTGCTCTCCATCTGGCGGCGGCTGACCCCCACCGTGATGTTTGTCACCCACAGCGTCGATGAAGCGCTGGTGCTGGCCGACACGATCGTCGTGATGGGAGCGGGCAAGGTGCTCGAGACCATAAAGATCGATCTGCCACGCCCCCGGCTCACCGTCGAAATGCGCGCGGACCCGCGCTTTCTCGAGCTGCGGTCCTATCTGTGGAACCGCATCCGCGAACTCGTTCTCACCGACCCGGCGTCCGAATTCT
The DNA here is from genome assembly GCF_963972885.1 of uncultured Pelagibacterium sp. Classification (NCBI taxonomy): domain Bacteria; kingdom Pseudomonadati; phylum Pseudomonadota; class Alphaproteobacteria; order Hyphomicrobiales; family Devosiaceae; genus Pelagibacterium; species uncultured Pelagibacterium sp. The sequence continues at coordinate 50,871 of NZ_CAXAXY010000008.1, forward strand.
TCGGCCGCAATCTCAATGAATAGGAGCTCCCGATGACCGCCATATGGGGACAACTGGTCGGCGTCTATGCCATCTGGCTGCGCGAGGTCAAGCGCTCGTTGCGCGACAAGGGCCAGTTGATCGGGGGCATCAGCCGGCCATTGCTGTGGGTGCTGATCCTGGGCATCGGGCTCAATCCCTATTTTCGCGGTGAAGTCTATGGTGAAGTGCGGTTTGTGGTGCCCTACACCTATCTCCAGTTCATCTTCCCCGCCGTCATCGTCCTCAACATTCTCTATACCTCCATCCAGTCGGCCGTTTCGTTGATCTGGGACCGCGAATTCGGGTTCCTGCGCGAGGTGCTGGTCTCGCCCATGTCGCGCAACATGATCCTTCTGGGCAAGGTGCTCGGGGGCGCGACCACGGCCGTTATCCATGGCTGCATGGTGCTGGTCGTTGCGCGCTTTGTGGGGGTCGTTCTGACATGGGAGACGATCCTTGCGGCCATTGGCCTGATGTTTGCCCTTGCATTCGGGCTGACCGCCTTCGGCATCGTGATCGCCAATTACGTGCGCGGTTTCGAGAGCTTCGGAGTGTTTTCCAACGCGGTGATCCTGCCGCTCTATTTCACCGCCAGTTCGGTCTTCCCACTCGATCCGGCCCTCACCCGTGCCCAGACGCTGGTCACCTATCCCGAATGGCTGGTCATCATCGTCGAGCACAACCCCCTGACCTACGCCGTCGACGCCATGCGCGGCATTCTCATCAAGTTCAACCAGTTCGACCCTGCTCTTGGCTTTCAGGTGGTGGGCATCATGGCCGTTGGATTGTTCCTTCTGGCCATGTGGGAGTTCAGGAAAGTCTGATGTCCGCTCCCGCCCCCGCAAGGCCGCGCAAGCGGCACTGGCTGTTCGACATGATCCCGCTGGCGTTGTGCTTTGCGCTGCTGTTTGCCGTGAGCTTTTTGCCGCCCGACAATTCGCGATACGAGGTCGACAGACTTGGCCGGCTGAGCGTCTGCATGCCCTACCTGTACCCGCCGCTGGTGACCGACAATGCCGACCGGCCCGGGTTCGAAGTCGAGTTGCTCCAGAACATCACAGAGCGGCTCGGCTGGCGGCTCAACATTGTTTCAAACGCCTCGATGGGACGCGACTTCAACCCGCGCAACTGGCGCATCAACCGCGCCCAATGCCAGGTGCTGGCCGGTGGCATCGCGATCAATTCGACGACAAGCTCGTTTCTGGACACCACCGAACCGCATCTGGTGACGGGCTGGGCCCTGATCGCGCCACAGGGCACCACCATCGAGACCGTGCAAAGCCCTGTGGGATTCATGGCAGGGCTCACGGGCCTCGACCGGATCGGCCTTGGCCAATATATCCGCCAGCGCGGCATTACCGCGACCATCGTCAACGACGCCGCAACCCTGCGCGCGCGCCTGGAGGCAGGAGATTACGACGCGGCGATCACCGAGGCCCTGCTCGCCAGCACCATTTTTTCCGACACCGATCTCGAGATCACGGTGCTCGGGGCGCCGCTCGAACGCATTCCGCTGGGAATGGGGTTCTGGAAGGGCGACCTCACGCTCAAGCGTGCTGTCGAATCCACCCTTGCCGACATTCGCGCCGATGGAACACTGGCCCAGCTGGCCGAACGCTACGATTTGGACGCGAGCATCCTGTGCCCCTCGGCAACCGGCGCGTGCTGAACTTCCCCCCGCCAATTCCGCTTGCGTGACCGACCGAGCCTGGATCAAGTCCCTTTTTTCGCGTGTCCGAACTGCAAAACCGTTTCCATCCCCGATCGCGTCGAGGACATGCTTTTGCTGGAAACGCTCTAAACCCTTGCTTTGTCGCGTGTCCGAACCGCAAAACCGTTTCCACTTTTGCTGGAAACGCTCTAAGCAACTTTTTCGAAATCGAAACTGCCGGCGGACAGAAAGCGGGAAATTTCACACGCCGGGATCGGCGGTGAGAACAGAAATCCCTGAACTTCATCGACGCCAGGCAACTCCTTGAGCAGGGCAAGCTGCCTGGGAGTTTCCACCCCTTCGACAACCACCGACATGCCCAGTTCGGAGCTCAGGCTTGCAACCCCGGCCAGCAGACGACGCGACCGGCTGCTGACTTCGACGTCCTGGAGGAACGACCGGTCGATCTTGACCTTGTCGAGCGGGAAGTGGTGCAGATAGCTCAAGCTCGCATAGCCCGTGCCGAAATCGTCGAGCGAAACGCGCACGCCAAGGCTGCGCAGGTTTTCCAGTGTGGTGCGGATAGCGGCGGTATTTTCGAGCAGGAGAGATTCAGTGATCTCGATCTCGAGCCGATGGGCCGGCAGCCCGGAGCGATCGAGCGCGGAAACCACCGATGTGATGACGTCCCCCCGCCGGAACTGCACCGGCGAAATGTTGACGGCGACATGCACATTGCCCGGCCAGGTCACGCACTGGCGGCAAGCCTCGTGCAGGATGAAATCGCCCAGTTCGATAATCAGGTTGGTTTCCTCGGCGACGGGAATGAACGCGTCGGGCGAGATCAGGCCCCGCTTGGGATGCCGCCAGCGCGCCAGCGCTTCGCAAACCGAACTCTTGCCCGTCCTCAGATTGACGATGGGCTGGAAAAACACTTCGAAATTTCCATCGTCGAGCGCATTGCGGATATCGATCTCCAGGGCGCGTCGCGCCTGGACCCTTGCATCCATCTCAGGCTCGAAGAAGCGCCAGACGCCGCGTCCGTCCGATTTGGCGCTGTAGAGTGCCAGATCGGCGCATTTGAGCATCTGCTCGAAACTCGTGCCATCGCGCGGCGCCAGGGCAATGCCGATACTCGCACCAATAACGAATTGATGGCTTTCGACGGTGAAGACTTCGCTCAACGTCCTCACGATCCGCTGGGCCACCAGGCTCGCTTCATCGGCCGGCCCCTTGAGCTCGCGCAGGACAACGAATTCATCGCCGCCCAGACGCGCAATGACATCGGACGGTTTCATCACCTTGCGAAGACGGTCTGCCACCTGGCATAAAAGAGCATCCCCGCACGGATGCCCCAGCGTGTCATTGACGACCTTGAACTGATCGAGATCGATAAAGAGCAGCGCACAGGGACGGCCGCGCGCCATCACGGTTTCGAATTGCTCCTGGAAATGGGAACGGTTGGGCAGACCGGTCAGCGCGTCGTAACGGGCCAGATGCTCGATCCGCTCCTCGGCCCTGCGCTTTTCGGTTATGTCCTCGATCAGCAGCACAAATCCGCCGGCCTTAATGGGCTGGAACGTCAGTTGCAGGATTCTGTGTCCGGCTGCGTCGATGACGAGAGGCGCGGTGCCCGCAGCGCCGGTCCATTTCCGGAATGCCGAGAAAATCGCATCGCTCACTTCCAGCGGAACCTGGTTGGCCGCCAGTGCCGTTCCCAACAGCGACCTGACATCCTGTCCCTTCCAGGTGGCGCTTGCGTCGAGATTGAGCAGGCTCATGAAGCGGTCGTTGAAGACGACAAGCTTCTGATCCCCGTCGAACATGCACAGGCCGTGCGGCATGTTGTTGACGGCGGTATCGAAATGGGTGGCAAGCGCGCGAAGATCGTGCGAGGCGACAACGGCGTCGAACAGCGTGAACCGCAGCCGGGTGGCAATGGTTCTGACGCTCAGGAAAAACGGAACCAGCACCAGCGCCAGAAACAGATAAGCCGCCTCGAGATGGAGCAGAAGCCCCATGATCATGGGGATGGCGGCACACGCCGTGGTGAAGATGACAAGTTGATCGGAGGAGTAATTGCGGCCCGTGATGCCGATCATATAGGCGAGGCAAACCGCAAAGCTCACAAGGTGGACGGCCGGATCCGAAGAGAGGGCAAAAGCAAGAAAGCACCAAAGGCTCAGCAGCACCGCGAAGGTGGACGACCCCACGATGTAGCGCCTCTCCCAACCGCGGGCCTGCTCTACGGTTTGCGAACTCCCTGCATTGCGCTCATAGGCGTTCATGTCCATCCAGCGCAGGACTCCGGTGAGGGCCAGCGGGAAGGCACACAGAGCGAGCCAGATGATGCCGCTTATCCAGCCGGTCACCAGCGACGCCGCGATTGCACTCGCGGTTCCTGAAAAGAGCGAACGCCTGTCCCTGTAGAGCGCGCTCACCGAGGAAATATAGACCTCGGCAGGCAGGTTGGGCGCGTTTTCGGGAGAGCCTATACCCATGGTTAATTCGCCATACCCCTGCAGAACCAATACGATATAAATTGAAAGTTTTTAAAATTTGCTCCCCTTATCTCGGCAATTTTAAATATTTACCATTCCGTCGCCAGTGCACGGACAGTTTGGCGCCAAGCGGAGACGAGCAATTTACCGCTGATTTTCTTAAAAACTATGGAACATTTTCGCAAAAATGGGACAAACAACATAAACGCACCAATCGGAAACTGGTTAATATTTTGATAATTCCAAGTATAGATGGGCCGATTCGCAGCAAAAGTACCCACCAAAGCGACTAACCGGACCCGGCAGACAATCTCGACCAATTGACCTTGGTTAAAAGTTGGTTAAAGGTGTCCCCTGTATGGTTTAGGGGGCAGTTCATGAGTTCCGTATCATCGGTCGGGACAACTTCGTTTTCCCAACGCCTGATCGATTTTCTTGACAGGATCGAATATCGTCGGCTCGAAGGGTATGGCGAGCGCGAACACGCGTTCAGTTTGCGCTACGAAGCCTATGTCCGCGAAGGCATGATCCCGATCGGCTTTGAAAAGCGGCTGACCGACGATTATGACCACGCCGACAACGGCCACGTCTTTGGTGTCTATATGGACGGCGAGATGGCGAGCACCATCCGGGTGCATTATGCCACCCCGGAAAACCCCCATTCTCCCACCGTCGACGCGTTCCCCGAAACGCTTCTGCCGGAAATCGACAAGGGGCACATCGTCGTCGATCCGACGCGCTTTGCCGTGCATCCCGCAGTGAGCGGCCGACACCCCGAATTGCCCTATATCACCGCCCGGCTGGGCTTTCTCGCGTCGGAATATTACAGCGCCAATCTGGGCCTCGCTTCGGTTCGCGTAGAACACCAGGCTTTCTATCGGCGCCTTTTCGGCATGCGGCCGCTGTGCCCGCCGCGCCAGTACCATGGTCTCAAAAAGCAGTTGAGCCTTATGGGCATCGACTACTGCGCGGTGCGCGAGAGCGTCATCGCCCGCTATCCCTTTATGAATGCAACGGCCACCGAGATGGATTTTCTGTTTGGCCCCACGCACTCGACCCTCGAGAAAGTGGCGACAGCAGTGTTTTCGGGGCGCGTGGAACCGGCAAACCTGCACTAGAGCGTGTCCAGCAAAAGCATGTCCTCGACGCGATCGGGGATGGAAACGGTT